>CAZBTT010000395.1:0-5135 GCA_964494295.1 uncultured Acidobacteriota bacterium | reverse complement strand
ACGGACCTTCGGTGACTCGCGCCCGAAATCCCGGCGCAAGCAACCCCCAGCAGCGACCGGCTCCGCTCCGTTCTCGGCCAAACCGCAACTTCAGAAAACCGCCCGAAATGGGCCGTATTCGCACGGGTTTCTCAGCGGGCCCCAGTCCGTCTGCTGGGGGCCGAAGCAACCCCGTCTCACAACTATCACCGCTGCGGCATCGCGCGCCTACTGCTCCGGAACGATCGCGAGCGCTCCATCGATGTCCGTGCCGTTGCCGCGGATCACATTCGTGCCAAACGAAGCCAGCATGCCTCCGCCGCTCGCCTTGGCGCCGATCGTGTTCCCAAAGATGTGCGAGCGGGAGATCCGCAGCGCGCCGACCGAGGTTGCGAGAATTCCCGTGCCATTGCTCCACACCTCCGAGCGGGTGATTTCAAGCTGTCCGCCGATCACCCGGGCCCCGGCCGTGTTCGAAACAAAGAAACCCTGCCGCACCACGAAAGTACCGAGGGCCACGTAAAGGCCCGATCCGTTCCATTCGAATCGCGAATCGCCGACCGCGACACGATGCGCGGCACTACCTCCATCCAGAATGCCAAATTGGTTCCGTAGGAGGTAGCAACGAGTGATGGAGACATTCGACGGGGCGGCCGCGGCTATGTCGAGGCCGCGGTCCCATGAATCCATGGTCGTTTCGTCAATCGAAAGTGAGTCCGCGGCGGCCAGCGTGATCGCGCTACCGGTTCCAGAACCCTTGAGGGTGAGGCCCGTCAAGGCCACGTGGCCGCCGGGCGCGTTCACGACGATCGGCTGACGAATGAACGCGACGGTGCCCGAGGCGGCCGTGATCTTGACCCCCTTCGCAATGAGAATTGGGGCGGTGCCGTAGGCCCCCGACGTAAGAACGATGACTTCGCCGTCGACCGCGACCTGGGCGATAGCCGCGGCCGGATGACGGCAAGGTGTCGTCTGATCCATGCACACATTGGCGTCACTGCCGCTCGTCCCCACGAAAACCCGCGAAGGCGGCGTGCCCGTGCCGACGCCCTGGATGGCGAAGTCGAACGGGGTTTCGTCGGCGTCGTTGTTGCTGAAGCTCAGCGTAGCGCTGCGCAAGCCATTCGCTCGGGGGTCAAACGTGACCTGGAAGGTTGTGGCACCGCCGGGGGCGACAAGTGATGCGGGCTGAGTGGTCACACTGAAGTCGGCGACGTTGGCGCCCGTGATCATGACCGCGCCCAGAGTGAGATCCATCGGGCCCTGGTTGGAGATCGTGAAGCTGCGGACGACCGTGCCGGCCGTGACGTCTGCGTGACCGAAATCCGTGTGATCTGAGGTGTCCGGGGTGCCGTCGCCATCTGCGATGTTCACGGCGTTGCCAGAAATGCTGACCTCGGGGCCGCCGAAGACATAGACGTGACCCCTGTCGAGGCCCAGGGCGTCGTCGAAGGGAGCGCCGACGACGGTTGTCCCGCCGTCAATGGCGACGGAGGAGCCGAATTGGTCGTCGGCATCCGGCGTAGGGTTGTGAAGAGCCGCGACCGGGACGGCAGGCGTGACGCTTTGGAGGTCGAAGAGGTACGCGCTGCCGTTATTACCTGTGTTGCTGTACGCGCCGTTTCCTCCCACGAGCACGCGTGCGCCGGAAATCGCCACTGAATGGCCGAATCGGTCGTCGTTTGCCGGATCAGGGTTATCGAGGGTAGCCGAGGGTGCGTTTGGCCCTGCGCTCTCGAGGTCAAAGACGTAGGCACGGCCACCCTCGAACGCTCCCACGAGGGCTCCGGGGACGCCGACGACTACGCGGTCGTCGAACACCGAGACGGAATAGCCGAACACGCCACCCGCGCCCGGAGCGGGGTTGGTGAGCGTCGCCACAGGGACCGCGGGCGTCCCGCTTCCAAGATCGTAGATGTATACCCCGCCGGCGGCGCCACTTGCCCCCACGACGACCCTGGTTCCGGAGATCGCCACCGAGTGGCCAAAATAGGCATTCGTCTGCAGGTTCGGGCTATGCAGGGTCACCACAGGCACCGTGGGCGTTGCACTACTCAGGTCATAGACGTAGGCGCTCCCAGAATTGCTTGATCCTTCGTCCTCCGAAGGCGCCCCCACCACAGCCCAGGTTCCTGAAATAGCCACGGAGAATCCGAATTGGTCGGCCAAGCTAGGCGCGGGATTGGTGAGAACAAAAACGTGTTCGCCGGGCGTTGGGCTGTTCAGGTCGTAGACGTAAGCGCTCCCAACCGATGCCGCCGCGTTGTCCCAGAACGCTCCGACAACCACGCGGGTACCGGAAATGGCCACGGCCCCCCCGAACTGGTCAAACTCCTCCGGGTTAGGCTTGCGAAGTGTCGCGATGGGGACGGTTGGTGTTCCGCTCCTCAGGTCATACACATGGGCGCTGCCCCCCGCAGGCACGGCGGTGTTCTCCATGCTGGCCCCCACCACCACGCGGGGACCCGAGACCGAGACCGAGATGCCGAACCGGTCCAGCAACGCCGGCCCTGGGGAATGGAAAGTCGCCGCCACCGCTGTAGGTGTTGCGCCAAGCAGGTCGTAGCCGTATGCACTTCCGGCATTCTGCGCGCCCGCGTCGTCTCCCTCCGCGCCAACGACAACTCGCGCGCCGGAAATCGCTACCGATGTGCCGAACCAGTCCTTCGAGGAAGGGCTCGGGTTATTGAGCGTCGCCACCGCCACAGTCGGTGCTGCGGTGCTGAGGTCGTAGATGTAGCTCGCTCCAGATTCCGTGGCTCCGGTGTCCGCCCAACGTGCTCCCACGATCACGCGCGGGCCTGAGATCGCCACCGAACTCCCGAATGCGTTGATAGGCCCCTCACCAGGGCCTGGGTCGGAGATTGTCAACGCAGGTATCGCCGGTGTCGCGCTCGCAAGGTCATACACATGGACCTCCCGTCCCTGGCCAGCCCCCACGATCACGCGCATGCCGAAGATGGCGACAGCGCGACCGAAAGATTCAAACAGCTGTGGGCTCGGGTTGCTCAGGATCGCCACGGGGATCGAGGGGGTCCCGCTGAGTAGATCGAAGACATAGGCGCCGCCCGTATTCGCGTCGGCGCCGGTCGCGCCAACAACGATGCGAGTGCCACTAATAGCCACGGAGCGCCCAAAGGAATCGCCAACGGCAGGGCTCGGATTGCCCAGGGTCGCCACCGGTGACGTCGGTGTGCCGCTGCTGAGGTCATACACATAGGCGCTCCCCGAGTCGGACGCCCCGGCGTCGTCAGAATTTGCGCCAACCACCACGCGCGTGCCTGAGATTGACACGGCCGCCCCGAAACGATCTAGCAGGGCCGGCGCGGGATTGTGCAGGATCGCCACGGGAATCGAGGGGGTATCCCCGAGGAGGTCATACACGTAGGCGCTCCCGGCGGCGGCGGCTCCCGTGTCGTCGGCGGGATCTCCCACGATGACGCGGGTTCCCGAGATCGCAAGGGACTCGCCGAAGAACTTGTTCTCTTCAGGGACAGGGTCGGAGAGGAGGAAGAGCAGCGCTCCTGTTGTTGAGTTAAAGACCTTGACCGCGCCGGAATCCCTTCCCGAAAGGTCGTCGAAACGCGCTCCGATCACCGTGTAGGGACCGTCGATCGCAACGCTGTGGCCAAGTTGACCACCCGGCTGCAAGCCGTTGGCGGGGGGCGGAATCGAGTAGAGCAACGTGCCCTGGGCAAAGGCTGAGGGCGCCATCAGCAGGATCGTCAAGCCCAACGCCGACAGGAGGCGGCACGCTGCGCCCGAACCCCGGGGCGAATCAAGTCTGCTGGAATAGCCCGACTGAATCACCGAAGCCCCACCAATGAACAGTAGGGGAAGCGCTTGGGTAGTGTCAACGCAGGATCCTGCCGCTGCAGCGGCCAGTGGCCCGACTCCGATATACTCTCCCTCTTTCGGCCGCTCCCCGACCCCACTAGGGGTCTCAGATGGGACACCGGCCGGTTCGAACGACTGGACCCGAGGCTAAAGGCAACAAAGCGATGACCGTTCTCTACTACCTTGTTCTGATCCTGCACCTGATTGCGTGCTTCTTCCTGATCGCCGTCGTCCTGCTCCAGCAGGGCAAGGGCCAGGACCTGGCGAGCGCTTTCGGCGGCGGCGGCACCCAGGCCGCCTTCGGCCCCCGTGGTTCGGCGACCCTGCTCTCGCGCGTCACCACCGGCCTCGCCGCGGTCTTCATGATCACGAGCATCTCCCTGACCGTCCTCAAGCACAAGCAGGCGGCCTCGATCCTCGAAAGCATTCCCGCGGCCGCGACACCAACTCCGGGGAACGCTGCTCCCAAGGACCTGCTCGGCGTGCCCATCGCACCCACCGGTTCCCCGTCCGCCACCTCGCCCGCCGCGACCACCAGCCCCGCAGCCACACCGGCCGCGTCGCCTGCCGCCCCGGCCGCGTCACCCGCGCCATCCGCACCGCCGGCCGCCCCCACCGCGTCGCCAAAGAACTGAGCGACGGCTACGGCAGGGGTCAGCGCCGGCCGATAAGGCGGGCGTGCTCGACCATCAGGCAGCGGTCGTAGACGACGGTGCGTCCGGCTTTCACCAGATCGCCGATGGCGCCTTCGTGAACGCAGTCGAGTTGGAACCACACCGCCGGTGAGTTCGAGTGCGGGCTGCTCAGGATGTCCGCCGCAACGCCGGGCAGTTCCTCCGAGCGTCGGAAGACGTTCACCATGTCGACCGGCGCGTCGATCTCCCTGACGGAGCGATAGACCCGCGCCCCGAGGATCGTTTCCTCCTTCGGATAGACGGGAACGATCTCGTAACCAGCCCGCTGCATGTACGCGGAGACGCGGTGCGAATCCCGGTGCGCCTTGGGAGACAAGCCCACCACCGCGATCCGCTTGACCCGCTGAAGCAGTCCGCGAATCTCGTCGTCAGTCGGGTTGTTCATTCGACGAAGGTCACCTTGTTGATCTCGCGCAGGCTCGTGGTCCCGTCGAGAACCTTGTCGACCGCCCCCTCGCGCAGAGTCCGCATCCCGAAACCCCGCGCCTTCTTCTTGATCTCGCCCACCGGCCGCCGCTCGAGTATCAGCTGCCGGATGTCGTCGTGCAGTTCGAGGAACTCGCCCACCGCCCGCCGCCCGAGGAACCCGCTCGAGGCGCAGGACTCGCAGGCCCCGCGATCGTA
>CAZBTT010000394.1:0-5141 GCA_964494295.1 uncultured Acidobacteriota bacterium | reverse complement strand
TCGCCCTCACATTCGCGGACCGCATGTCGTTTGTCTATGCGATGGTGCGAAGCTGTCCGCTCCGCAAAGCCTTGAGAGGAGCCTTGCGATCCGCTCGTTCAGGCGAGGCCCATCGCCCTTCGCAACTCAGTGCGCCGCGGGTTCGGGGCGACCAGCGAGGATCTGTAAAGATGGAGCGTGACCTCGCCGCTTCCTGACGTGATCCCGCTCTTCCCGCTGCCCGGCGTGGCCCTGTTTCCCGAGCTGCCGCTGCCGCTTCACATCTTCGAGCAGCGGTATCGGACGATGCTCAGGGACGCGCTCGCAGGTTCACGCTTCATCGGGATCGTTCAGGTGAGGCCGGGCCGCGAGGGCGACCCCAGCCCCATCTTCTCCATCGGATGCGCGGGCCGCATCGAGGGTGTGGCGGAACTCGAGGACGGGCGCTCGAACATCGTTTTGCGCGGCGTATCGCGGTTCTCGATCGATGAAGAGCTGTCGGAGGGGCGGCCGTATCGCGTCGCGCGCGTGACCCCGCTTCTCGAGAAGGTGCTCGACGAGGGGATCCTGACCGATTCCCTCGCCCGCATCCTCCACGAGATCGGCCAGATCGACGAAGGGATGTCGCTCCTCGCCCGCGCCGACGAAGCGCCGAAAGCGCTCGTCGTCAACATGCTCGCGCAGCTCCTGCCTTTGGGCGAACTCGAACGTCAGTCGCTCATCGAAGCCGCAAGCGTCGACGAACGCGCCCGCCTGCTGGCGGAGATCCTCGACTTCGCCCGTATCGCAAGATCGTCAGGAGCCGCGGACTCGGCGATCCGGCATTAGCGAGTAGGGACTCCGGTAGGGGTTGCTTCGTCGCGGTGCGGACGGAGTGGCTCCTCGCAATGACGAGAGGTCCAATTCCCTTGGTAGTTGTCGCCGCGCTGTTCGAGCCCGATCCACTACCAAGCCAACTGGACCGGTCGTCATTGCGATGGCCGGAGCCGAGGGCCGCCCGACGACCAAGCCAATTGGACCGGTCGTCATTGCGAGGGCCCTTTCCGTTGACTATGGCCCGAAGCAACCCCTACCGGATTCCCTATTACTACGCCAGATCGACGCTAAGGTCCTTCGCGGTATAGATCTTCAAACCATCCACGAACAACGATCCCGCGCCGAGATAGCGACGACCGTTCGGTCGGTCCTCGACCGCGGTGATCTCGACGAGAACGCTCACCATCCGGCTCTCGGGAAGAACCTGTCCGCGGTAGCGCCACACGGTGTGCGCGTTTGGAGCGACCGACTCGGCGGCTTTGCGGCGAATGCCCCCGCGCTTCTCGCGGTCGAGGGCGAGCACGGTTAGAAGTTCGACCAGCATGTGGATCCCCAGAGACCCCGGCTGCACGGGATCCTGGAAGAAGTGCGCCTTGAAGAACCACGCTGAAGGATCGACGTCGTGTTCGGCGACCGCGGAACCGAGCTGTGCCTTGCCCCCTTCGGGCCAAAGGGCCGTGACTCGCGTGAGAAGCGCGAGCATTCCCCCCGGCAGAGCGGGCTCGTCCGCGCGCATCGCGGGGAGGTCGAGCGGCTTTGCCTGCTTCGCATTCTCGAACATCAGGGCGTCGGCGGGCTCGGTGGCGAGGCCCACCTGCCGCGCTAGGGCGGCAGCGGGGAAGAAACCAAAGCTCGTGGTCAGGCGAAGAACGTCGCCCTGGTTATCGCGGCAGGTGACCGCGAACGACACCAGGCTGATGCCGCCCGAGGTCGACACATCGGTCAGCTTCACGTTGGTGATGAGCCGGTTCGGCCCGGGTCGCAGGTTGCGGAAGACCGTCGCCTCGCCATCGAGGTTCCGGAAGTAGAGGCCCTCGGGGGTCTTCAGAGGCAGGCCGGTGGCGAGGGCAAGCCAACCGCAGGGCTGAAGAGCTGCTTCGAGCAGAACCGCCCAGGGCATCAGGCCGCGGGCGTCGTCGAAGTACCAGTCGGATGCGGGCACGTCGTACTCGGCCACCACCGAGGCGCCCTTCTTCGCATCACCGGAGTCGGCATCGAGAGTGTGGACGCGGGAGAAGAACTTGTACGGCGGCGAGGGGAGGCGCGAGAGCCGGCGCGCTCCGTCGAAGGGAACGTACGACGGGCCGAAAGCGTCGCTCGCCTTTCCGATCGCGGTGGCGAGGACCGCGACATCGTCGAACGCCTTGCCTGCGGGCTGGGCTTTGGCGAGGCTGCGCATCTCGGCTTCGATCGGAAGATCGCGGGAGAGAGGAACGTCGGCGGCAAGACGCACGCCGAGGCGCTGGGCATGGAAGGCCTTGACACCGTCCACTGTGCAGAGAAGGTCGGCGATCAGCGTCGGCTCCGGACCGTCGTGCAGCTCGGCGACGAAGATCTCATAGACGAGCTTCCGTGACGACGGCAGGGCCTGACCGCGGCAGCGCAGCTTGTACGTCATCTCCGGCACCGGCTCGAAGCGCCAGGCGTCCTTGTCGAGGGTGAAGCCGCACGCGGTCAGATAGAACGCCATCGCCTGCAGGCACCCTTCGAACATCAGAGTGCCCGGCATACAGGGATCGTTCTTGAAGTGGCCTTTGAAGAACCAGTCGTCTTCGTGGAGGTCGAGGACGGCGCGCATGTAGCCGCGACCCCACGGCCCGCCGGTGATGTCGATGGTCTCGACCTCATCGATGAGGAGCATGTCGCCCGCGGCGATCCGCGCGGTCATGGTGTGGGTGAGGGCGCGCAAGTGCGTGTGTCCGAAGGCGTCCTTGATCCGGCCTTCGGAGAAGGCGGTCACGTCCTCGCGCGAATAGGCGTCGCGAGGTTGAGTTCTCGGCCGATCGAGTCGAAGCGCTGCGAAGGTCTCGGGCTTCTCATCCGTGGCATTCCACAGGATGCCGCCGGTGTTCTTGAGTTCTTCGTAGGTGAAGAAGCCGGCCTGGCCGTTGCGCACGCTCAACTGCGGCCGCGTGGGAGCGTTGGGACCGGACGTCCACGAATCGTAGTGGAAGAAGAACAGACGCACCGCGCCCTGATTGGCGTGGCCGTCGACGTGAATGTCGTAGCGCACGGTTTCGCCTTTGAGCGGCAGCGAGCCGTGGTAGGTGAGGTCGCAGCCGAGCAGGCGATAGACGCGTTCGCCCTTGTTTTCGAAATCGACGCCGAGCCACGAGATCATCATCAGGTCGGCCTGGCCGGACTCGATGAGGATGCCGCCGGGCATGCGGTTGTCGTGAAGGTAGAAGCTCTGCGAGCCCACGTCGGTCTCGGTGATGATCGAGCCCTTGCCCATGGAACGCGGCTCGCCCTTGATCGACATCACACGGTCCGCGAGGAGCAGCGGGGGCTCGGGCATGCGGACCTGAAGGGCGTATTGGTCCTGGCCTTCGAACTTGGGGCCGAAGATCTTCGAGATTTGACCCGATGCGTGGACTTCGAGATCAGCTCGGGAGAAGAGGGGCTTCTCGGCCGCCACGGGAGAGGCGATTGGCGCCTGGGCTGGAGCGGGCGCAGGCGCTGGTGGCGGTGGAGACGCGGGTGCGGCTGGCGGTGGCGGTGCCGAAATCGGCGCGCGAAGTGGAGCCTGCGTGTGTGTCGGGAGCAGTACGGGAGCCGCGCCTTGCGACCCGAGGCCGCCGGTGCGCATCGAAAGGAATCGCTGATGCACCTGGGCCTGGAGCGTCACGTACTCTTGATGCGCGGCGAGTACGCGCTGGAATTCCCCGTAGATGGGATTACCGATTGCGGCCGCCTCCAGGGCGGCCGGCAAGGCCTGCGGTGCCAAAGGAGGCGTCGCTGGCGTGGAAGCGTGGATTCTGGTTTGAGCCGCCTCGACCCGCGTTCCCATCGAGAGCACGGGCGGCGGCGCCATGATGGCCAACGGCGCGTCCATCGAGTTGGCGGGCGCCGGGCGAGGCGCTTGGCCACTGCCTCCGGAAATCCGCGGAAGGATGGGAGGAGCGGCCATGACGATGCGCCCGTCGTCGAGCGGGGCGTTCTTCTTCGGCTTCTCTTTGGGCGCCAGAGCGACGATCGGCTTCATGTGCGCCTCGAAAGTGATTGGGCGCTTCGGCGCCCAGGTGGGCGTCGTCCCGGGCAGGGAGTCGATCAGCCGCTGCAGATTCACGTCGACCCCGGCCGCGAAGAGGCGCGTAGCCGCGTCGATAGCGGTCGGAAGTGAGGTCGCGGGATCGACGTCGAGGGCCACCGCGAAGTGCGGCCGTCCGTGAAGGATCGTGGAGATCCACCGTGTGCAGCCCTGACGGGGACCGTGTTCGACGAAGACGCGCACGCCGTCCGCGTAAGCCTTGTTGATGAGCGCGGGGAAGTCGACGGTGATGAGCGCCTGGGTGAGGAGATTCTGCGCCGCGCTCTCCATGGTCGGAATGTACGAGTCGAGGGTTGCGTGGGTGTAGAAGCGAACGCCTTCGGGAGGTGTGGTCGGCTGCGAATGAACGCGCAGCCACGCCTCACGCGCGGGCTCCAACTCGGGAGCGTGGATCACGAGGTCGTAGCCAAGTTTGCGGCAGCGTTCCTTGCCGAGTTTCTCGACAATGCGCAGGCACGCGGTGGGGGAGCCGCCGATGCACGCGTCGTCGGGAGTGTAGAGAAGCGTGAGATGAGCGCGGGGCTCGTCTTTGAGGGCCTCGCGGATCTTGTCCACCGGAGCGAGCACTCTCCAGTTGTCCCAGGCCGCATCCTGTCCCCACGCGGTGAGGACGTCGAAGCGCCCGGCGAGGACGTGGCTGTACATCCGGTCCTTGTGGAGCGCCTCGCGCAGGGCATCGATGCTGCGCCACGCTCCCATCGCGTAGAGCGCGTTGGTTTCGCCCGAAGACACGCCGATCGCGGCCTCGGGCTTGAGGCCAAGCACCTCGCGCGTGAAGATCGCGTGGGCCTGCGACATGAACGCGGCGCCCCAGAGTTTCTCCTCGGCGGAAGGATGGCCGTCGCCTTCCTCGTAGATCCAGCCGGCGTCGCCGCGCACACCCGTCCAGTTCGCGGCCACGCGGTCGACGAGCTGAGGCAGGGCGAGGAAGAGGCTTCCGCCCATGCCGCGGGAAGCGCCCGCGGGACCGGTGAAGACGAAGGCCATCTCGCCTTCGATGCGCGACTCGCCGAAGTGCCCGCCCGAGGGCCTTGGCCGGCCAAGGTGAATCGCGTCCTTCCCCCGCCGGGCCAAG
>CAZBTT010000393.1:0-5143 GCA_964494295.1 uncultured Acidobacteriota bacterium | reverse complement strand
CGCCGCCGATACGAACACCGGCACGTTCCCCATCCAGTCGGAACGTTTCTACGCCGCTTTGAAGGGTCATGGGGCGACTGCGAAACTGGTGTTCCTGCCCGCGGAGGCGCACGGTTATCGAGCGCGCGAATCGGTCGGACATACGCTCTACGAAATGGCGAACTGGCTCGACACTCACGTCAAGAATCGAAAATAGCGGTCTATTTGATCAATCTCGCGGTCGGGATCCTCATCGCCGCTGCGCCGTATCTGCTGAGCGGCGTTCTCTCGGCCGCGGACGTCCCGCCTCTGCTCGCGTACCTGCTCTTTCCAGGCCGGAACCTTTTCGCTTTGCTCGGGGGCCTCGTCGTCCTTTGGAGCGTCCTTCGCGACCGGGCGCCCCTGCAGGCGATCGGGCCTGGACTCGATGCAGTCACCGCGCATCGCGCGTTCCCCCTTGTGATGCTCGCGCTCATCAGCGTGATCGCTTTCGCCCGCGTGCCCCAGGAGGAGAAAGAGGCGGGAGCTTTCGGCGGCGATGAACCCAAGTACCTGCGGATCGCGTTCTCGCTTCTGCGGGACACCGACGCGGACATCTCTGGAGGACGGACGCAATCGCCGGGCCTTCAGATGCGTCTGCAACAGGTCCGGAATCTGGTTCTCACCAGCCGCGATTCCGCGGCGAACCTCTTCCGCCCCGTGGTGATTCCGGAAGGGCACGTCTGGAACGCGGGCAACTGGACGGTGCGCGGGCTCGAGGGCGGTTTGTACCATCTCCAGCCGCCCGGCCTCCCCGCCCTGGTCGCGGTGTCGCTCGGGATCGGCGAAGCGATCCTCCCGGAGCGCGACCCCGGGATCTACGTCTTCGTTCTCCTCGCGTTGATCTGGATTCTCGCGGCCCGCGAGTTGTGGTTACTTTCGGTCGAGATCACGGGCGACCGAACCGGCTCGGCCGCCCTGGTCGCGATGGTCTTCCTTTCCGCGCCCGTCTACATCGGTGGGTATCAGCTGTTTCCGGAGAGCCTGGCCCTGCTGCTCTTCCCGTGGCTGTTTCGCCGCCTTCGAACGAGCGATCGTGAACTTCGAACCTGGACCGCGTCTCTGTGTGGCCTCGTCACCGGTTACCTCCTGTGGGTTCATCCCAAGCTCACGATTGTTGCGGCCGTCTTCGCGGTGATGGCGCTCGCACGGCCCAACACGCCGGTTCGATCCAAGGCGGCATTTGCTCTGGTCTTCGGCTTCGTCGTTTTCACATCACTTCTTTACTGCCACCACATTTCCGGCCTCTTCCGACCCGAGGGCCTCTATATCCGCCAGGCCGAGGAATATGTGGGATCGCCCAACCCCCTGTCCCTGCGTTTCGCGGCCGGCGTGATCAAGGCCCTCCTCGGCGGTCGCGATGGACTTTTGATCTTCGCGCCGATTCTCGTGTTGGGACTGCTGGTCTTGCGCGCGCTGAAGCGACCCTCGCGATCGACCTTCGAAGTCTGGTGCCTCTTCGGCGTGGTGTGGCTCACCTCCGCGGTGCACGACGGCGCGTCACTTGGATCTCCCGCGCGCCTGATGGCTCCGGTCGCCTTCGTTCCGGCACTTTTCCTCGCCCGCGCTCTCCGCGATCGGCCGCCTGCTCACCTCGCGGCGGCCGCCCTGCTGCTCTTCGTTTTCGGCGGCCAGATCACCGAGACGATGTCGAGCGACTGGAGAAAGAACGTGAATCCGTACCGGGCGATGTTCCCGCACCCGTCGACCAACTTCGAGCCGAGTCTGCCGGGGAACTCATTCTCGGACGAGGCCTATGTCGTGGACATTCCGAAGGCGGGTCTGATACTGCTGACCCTCGCGATCGTCACCGCCCTCATCCGCCGCTCCGTCGCGGGTGGCGCCGCGAAATTCGCCCCCGCCACTTTCGGGGCCGGAGTCGTCACGGTCGTCGTCGTTCTGGCGTTCGGCCTCCACTGGCTGACGCCGTAAGGCCTCGGCTCGGCGCTACTGCTTGACCGGCGCGCCAACCTCCGCAGCACGGCAGGTGGCAGCGGCGCAGGCCTTGAGCGCGGCCGTGCGCTTTGAGAGCTTCTCGAGTGTCGCGGGCGAGAGTTTCGCCGCCGTGTTCTCCATCTGGTAGGGATCCTTCACGAGGTCGTAGTACTCCTTCTCGCCCGACGCGTATTCGACGTAGACGTTCTTCTCGGAGCGGATCCCCGTGTACAAGCGCACCCGGAACGGCGCGCCGCCGCCGAAATGCTCGATAAGGATTGATTCGCGCCAGGGGACGCTCGCCGGGTCTTTGGCGTGAAGCAGTGGAACGAGAGACCGGCCATCGCTCGCGTCGATGGACCGCGCGGGCGCGCCCGCGAGTTCCAGAAGTGTCGGCGCCAGATCGACCAGGCCCGCGACGCGGTTGATGCTGCGCCCCGCCGCGATTCCCGGACCAGTAACGATCAGAGGCACCCGGATCGACTCTTCGTAAGGCGTGTACTTCTCCGCGGGGATCCGATGCTCCCCGCGATGCCATCCATTGTCCGAGGTCAGGAAGATGTAGGTCCTCGAGAGTTCGCCGGTCTCGGCCAGCGTCTTCACAAGAGCCTCCATCGCGTCTTCGACCGCGAGCATCGACTGCCGCATGCCGCGATACGTGGCGTCGATCTCCCGCGCCATCGCGGGGCTGATCGGGACCGCCTGTTCACGCAGTCTCGCTGGTTTGTCCTTCAAGTCGCCCTCGTCGAACGAGGGCTTCCGCGGCGCGCGATCCCCCGGAAATGCATCCTTGTGCCGCTCCGCGGGCTCCACCGGAACATGCGGCGAACTCAGGGAGAGGAACGCGAAGAAAGGCTGTTCGTCCTTCCCTTCGGATGCGCGAAGGAATGACTCCAGACGCCGGCTCAAGAGATCGGTCTGATAGCCACCGGTGGACGCGTCGTAGAGCTTGAGCGCGCCGTTCTCATTCAGGGTGAAACGATTGTTGCGGGCCTCGCGGTCCGACATCACTCCCTGAAAGTCGTCCCACCCTTTCGGCACATAAGTCTCGGGGCGATCGAGTGGAAAGTCGTTCATGTACTTTCCAAAGAGCCCGGTCCGATAGCCGAGGCCCTGAAGCCAGGGTCCCAGGTTCTTCTCGTCGTAGCCCGCTTTGGACCAGGGCGTGTAGCCGCCCTCGGGGCCGTTGTTGTAGTACACCTTCGTGTTGTGGGCATACTGGCCAGCGAGGAGGATGGCGCGTGACGGACCACAAAGGGGCGTATTCGCGAGGTGCGATGTGAAGCGGGCGCCTTTCTCGATGAGAAGCGACCGGAGGCGAGGCATCGACTCGGTGATCTCCATGTCGGCATCGTCGAGCAGAACCAGGATGAGATTCGGCCGTTCGCGAGGAGCCGACGGCGACGCCTTCCCTTCGGGCCGATCCTGCGCCCCGGCGCCACACGCCATGAAGGCCGCACAACCGGCGGCGAGCAGAGCGTCGAACAGGGGTTTTCGGGGCAACCTGGTTATTTCAGATGCTTCGCGAGAAACGCGAGAACTTCCTTGCGCGATTCCCGCGCGAGGGGCGTGTCGATCCGATTGAAGTAGTGGCCTCCGGGGGCGTTGTCGTAGATCCGGTACTCGAACTTCTTTCCCGCCGCCTTGAGCGAATCGATCAAGTGTTCGACCTCCAGGACATTCACATCTTCGTCGTTGGTGGTGCCATGAATGAGCAGCGGGGTTTCGAGTTTCGCCGCGTGGGCGAACGGTGAGCGTCGTTTGTACTCGGCGACGTTCTGGTCCGCGGTCTTGCCGATGAATTCCTCGAAGATGGCCCGGTAACGGTCGTCCTTGTAGCCCATGCGGGCGATCAGGTCGGCCACGGGCACGCCCGCGTACGCGGCCTGATAGGCCTTCGGCCAGGTCAGGATGTTGAGAAGGGTGTGATACCCGCCGTGACTCCAGCCGAGGATCCCCACCTTGAGCGGATCCACCGGCAGATTCTCGACCGCCCAGTTCCGGGAGGCGTACGTGTCGTCGATCTCCGCGCCGCCGTAGTCGATCTGGTCGTAGAAGAACCCGCCATAGCCGGTCGAGCCGCGATACTCGGGGGCCACGATCACATAACCCTCCGCGAGCAGTTCGCGCGCGGAACGCAGGTTCTGGAGGGTGTCGAAGTTGCCGTGAATCCCCTCATGCACCATGACGATGAGGGGAGCTTTCTGGCCGGCCTTGAGCGAAAGCGGGATCAGAGTGTAGGCCGACATGATCATCGGGTTGCCGAAACCCTGGCCGGTGGGATTCGAAGAGCGCGCGGGTTTGGGCGAGGTGAAGCGGACCTTGTCCACCTTCGCGATGTCGGCGAGGCGGGAGAACCACATCCAGTCGTCGATGTCCTTGCGAACCTGATGACCCTGGTGCATCTGCTGGGTCTGAAGCCTTCGTATCTCGGCCTGAAGCGTCGCAATCGTGGCGTCCTTGCCATCGCCCGCGGGCGGCTGCGAGAACGCGGACGACGCCACTGCGAGCAGCGCGGCGAAGAGGAGCGGTACGGGACGCCGAATCATGGTTTCTCCTGTTCGATCTGATGGGGAGGCGACGAGAGCGCGAGGTCGGATCGTGATGTTAACGAACGCCGGCGCGCCGCCGCTCTTCTGCCTGACGTCGTTCCTTCTCGAGTCTCTGGGCTTCCGCGGCCTGGCCCTCAGGCGTATCCAGCCATCGCTTGAACTCGCGGTTGCGCTTCCAGCGGGCCACCGGGTCGGTGGTCTCGAAATTCGCGAGCAGGCCGACTCTCGCGGCCTGCGGCCCGGCGAGCAACGTGCCGAGCCGCGTGATGTCGGCGGGCAGATGGGCGAGCGACGCGATATGACGAACGTTCGGGGCGGTTCGGAGGGATCGTTCCTGCAGCAGGGTAACAATCATCAGGAATTTGCGGGAGGAGGATGCGACCTGCCACAACTCGCAGCGCTCGATGACGGGGATGCGCAGCGTGAAGAGGAGGTCGCGCTGGAGACGCAGGGTGTCGTCGCAAACCACGATCTCGAGATCGGGGGTGTAGACGCGTTCGCGCGCGATGTGGTCGAGAAGCTCGGCGGTCGGCTGCGCCTGCCGGTAGGCGGGGACGACGGCCCCGAAGAGGAACAGCGCGGCGCCAAGGACCGAGGCAGCCCCCGTGGCGACTGTCCGGCGGGGGTTTGGACGGATC
>CAZBTT010000392.1:0-5145 GCA_964494295.1 uncultured Acidobacteriota bacterium | reverse complement strand
CCGGGGGGCAGGGCGATTTGTGGTAGGCCTTGACGCCGGCGATGTCGGCGATCACCACCGAAGGCGGGGTCTGGAGGCGGGTCGCGCGACGCCACTCCTTGTCGAGGGTTTCCTCGAAGCGACGCCGGTTGGCGAGGCCGGTGAGGTCGTCGACGAAAGAGAGTCGGGAGAGATGCTCGTTCGCGAGCCGCAATTCCTCGGTTCTCTCCGCCACGAGCCGCTCCATCTCGGCATGCCGCGCGCGCAGGTTATGGGTGCGCCGGCGGAACAGGCCCGCGATCCCGGCCAGGGTCCCGAGGATCGCGAAGACGATGAAGCCGCGGGTCTCGTGGAAGTGCGGCTGCACGGTGACCTCAACCCCCTCGGGCGACTCGCTCCAGCGCTGGCCGTCCAAAGAGGCCGAGACCCGGAAGCGGTAGACGCCGTGAGGCAGGGCTGGAAACGACGCCTCCCGATTGCGGCCGGCCTCGACCCAGTCGCGGGTGAGCCCGTCCATCTGATACCGGAATCGCGCGCGGTCCGCGTTTTGCAGGGTCATCGCGGTGTACCGGATCGATACGGGCACCGAACCCGGAGGCAGCACGATGGGCTCTCGGGTTGGCGCGATCCTTCCATCCACGCTCACCTCCTCGACCATCGCGGCGGGCGGGGCCCCCGAGCCGGGCAGATGCGCGGGATCGACAATGACGAGACCTTCGTAGCTGGGAAGCCAGAGATGTCCCCTGCCGTCGATGGCCCCCGCCGGCTGATGACCTCCGGCGAACGTGGTGCTGCGCAGCGCGTCACCGGGCCCAAACCCCATCGACGTGACCTTCGGTGCCCGCCCGTCCGCGAAGGCGTTGAGATCGGCGAGCGGCACGCTGTAGAAGCCTCGATTGCAGGTCATCCAGAGACGGCCGGTTTTGTCCTCCAGTATCACCTGCGAGATGCCGTCCCACAGACCATCCCCTGGCCGGATCGCGCTCAGCCGGCCGTTGCGGAGTCGGTTCATTCCCTCCCCGTTGGTGCCGATCCACAGGTCCCCCGAGGCATCCTCGTAAAGAGCCATGATCCAGTTCGAGACGAGTCCCTGCTCGCGGGTCAGGGTCTTAAACGTCCCGTCGCGGTAACTGAAGAGGCCCTGTCCCGGCGTGCCGAACCAGAGTGTTCCGGCTCGATCCTCGAGCATGACGGAAACACCTTCGTGCGGCGCTCCTTTCTCAGTAATGGGAGTGAAGGTCTTTCCGGTGAACTTCGCGAGCCCCGAACGCGTCCCCACCCAGATCGTGCCGTTCCGGTCCTGAAGGAGCGTGCGGACATCCACGTTCGGAAGTCCCTGGGCGGGGCCAAACGTCTCGATCCTTCCCTGGCGCAAGCGCACCACACCCGCGGTATAGGTGCCGATCCACAGCGTCCCGTCACGATCCTCGAGGACGGTTGAGGTTTCGTCCGTAGGCAGACCCTCGTTCTTCCCGATCCGGGTGATTCGATCTCCCTCGATCCGGTTGAGTCCACCGCCCGCGGTGGAGACCCACGTGACGCCGTTCCGCGCATGCACCACGGACCGCACGTTGTCGTTCGAGAGCCCTTCCGGCGTTCCGAAGACGACGAAGGCCCGATTGCTGAGCCGCGTCATTCCGCCCACCCAGGTTCCGATCCACACGCTGCCTTCGCGGTCGGAGAGGACCGCCCAGATCTGGTCGCCCGCCAGTCCGCCCGCGGCCGAAATCGACGTGAAGCGGCCATCGCTGAATCGGGTGACGCCCGCGCCCCACGTCCCGATCCATAACGATCCCTCGCTATCTCGCGTCAGAGACGTGAGTTGATCCGTGGGCAGACCATCGGCGACGGCGTACACACGTACGACCTTCCCGCTCTCCACGCGCGCCAGACCGCCGCCGGCAGTGGCCGCCCAGACTCCGCCTGAGGGGTCCGCGAGCACGAAACGAACTTCGAGATGAGGAAACCCGTTCGACGGGTTCATCACTTCGAATCGGTCCGACTTGAACGAAACCAGGCCTCCGCCGGTGGTTCCGATCCACAGCGTTCCATCCTTGTCGAAGGTGAGCGAACGAAGGCGGCTCGTGGGCAGGCCGTCGGCCTGCCGGTAGACCTTCGTGGCGCCATTGTGCCAACGCACGAGGCCGTTCTCGGTGGCTGCCCAGACCACACCGTCCCGGGCCTGAGCAAAAGCCCACACCCGGCGACCCGCCGTCACATCGGCCGCCAGGGCGACCTCGAAGCGTCCCCGAAGGTAACGGGCCGCCCCCTTGCTGTGGCCGATCCACAGACCTCCCTCGGCGTCCTCCATCATCCCGAAGATGGGCTGCGAAGCGACCTCGGGGACCTCGGCAGTTTCGAAGGTGGTGAATCGAGCCCCGTCGAATCGCGCGAGTCCGCCGCCCGTCCCCACCCAGAGATAACCGTCCCGCGTCTGCAGAAACGTCTGGACGGTGTTGAGCGGCAGGCCCTGCTCCGTCTGCCAGGCGTCGATCTTGTACTGGGTCAGCGCCTTCTTTCGGTCGCCAAGATCCAGCGATTGAGCGCTCGAAGGCGATGGCGGGAGCGTCAGGAAGCACACAAAGACGCAGAGCAGCCGGAGCATCGGTGCCGGGGAGTCTAGTTTCGAAAGCAACAGCCGTCTCATGAAGGGGACACCCCATTGGGATCGGCAGCCGGAAGTCCAATGATTCCGGAGGTTGTCCGGGTTGGCAGGGATGTTGCCTCAGTGAATACCGTGGGGTTCGCATGTACCCATTAATGGAGGTTTCCCATGAACGCCAAATCCGTCGTCATTCCAGTCGCCGCCCTTGCTCTGGCCCTCGGGTCGTTCGCAGACGCCGCCGCCCAAAGCGCCGAGAGACGCAACCGCGGGAGTCAGCGGCAGGAGCGCTCTGCCGGAGACGCCTCGGCTCGACCGCGCGGCGACCAGGGAGATCGCAGCAGGAGTGCCGCCACGCGTCGGGGCCAGGGGGCCGAGCGCACCGAACGCGCTGAACGGGTCGAGCGCAGCAATCGCGGGAACGAATCGCAAGACCGCGAGGGTCAGCGCGCCTCAGCGTCAGCGCGTCAGCGCGACACCCGCGACTATCGCGGCTCGAACGAACGTGCGCGCACCCAGGGCCGCGACGACTATCGCAGCAACGACCGCGATCGCGCGCGCAATCAGGATCGTCGCGGCGGCTACGACCGCGGGGACAGTCGCGACTATCGGGGCAGCTACTCCTCCGGCTACAGCCGCGGCTACTACGCGCCGCGACGGCTTCAATATCGGTCGGCTCCACGCTACTACCGCCCCGGCGGACGTTTGACCCTCTACTTCGGCATCGGCTCGGGTTACCGCTACGGCTCGCCCTACTCCGGCCGGGTCTATGGCTATCGGCGCTCCGTGCCGACCTACGGAAACTACGTCGCCTATGGTGACCTTCGTCTCAAGGTGAGTCCTCGTCATGCCAGCGTCTACGTGGACGGTTACTACGCGGGCGTCGTGGACGACTTCGACGGATTCTTCCAGCGGCTCACTCTCGAAGTGGGGCCCCACGAGATCGAAGTCGAAGCGCCGGGCTACGGCTCCCAGGTCTTCGACGTCTATGTCGATCCCGAGCGCACCATCGACCTGCACGCGGATCTCGATCGATAGCACGGGCGTTCCATTGCGCTTGACGAAAAGCATCCGCCACATGGCGAGTGCTCCACAGAGTTCCAGTGCCCCGCTTCGGGGCGTGTCTTGGAGGTACGGGAAATGAAAATGCTCCGATGGATGGCTGTCGTCCCCCTGGTGCTGCTCTCCGCGAACTCCTTCGCGCAGGGCCGGCAGGGTTCGAGGAACGAGTCCTATCGCGACCGCGGTGGTCGCTACGACTCGCGCTACGACGATCGCGACCGCTATCGTGATTCGGGGCGCCGTTACAGCCGCGTGCGATACACGAACCCTTACTACGCACCGTCCGTCTACTACCCGCGCGCGCGACCGTCGCGGCTGGTCGTTGGGATCTACAACGATTATGTCGACTACGGGTATTCAAGCTACCGCTACAGCGCGTACGACTATTACCCGCCCGTCGCATATCGCGTCTATCGGCCTGCCCCCGTCCTGCGTCTCAGCCTGAACATCGGTGGACGGAGCGGGCGTCAAGCGTATCGCGGCCGACGACGATAGTTTTCGCTTCCGGGTTCGAGACGCGCGAGCTTCGGCTCGCGCGTTTCTTCACGAGCTCGATCGGCACCAGTTGCTCGGCCGGGATGGCTTGACCGCGGAGAACCTTGACCGCACTCTCTACCGCGATCCGACCCATCTCGGCCGGCAGCTGAGCCACCGAAGCAGCCATGGCTCCGGTCTCGATCGCGGCGCGCGCGTCGTCCACCGCATCGAACCCGATGACTCGAATCGTCCCGGTCCGGCCCGCGGCATCGATGGCCTCGACCGCGCCGAGCGCCATGATGTCGTTGCAGGCGAAGACGCTGTCGACCTCCGGATGGGCCTGCATCATGTTCTGAAAAACCGTGAACCTCTGGTCCCGCTCCCAGTTCGCGGTCTGCGAGGCCGCCACCTGGATCCCCGGCGAGCCCGCGATCGCCTCCTTGAAACCACGGAGCCGGGAATCGCCCGTATCGTGGCCCGGGGTTCCCTCGAGGAGCGCGACCCTGGCCGTGCCTCCGCTCATCTCGACCAGAGCCCGTCCCGCGACGCGGCCTCCCTCTACGTTGTCGGAGCCGACGTAGGAAGCCGTCTTCACTCCTGCTTTGGCCGCCGCCGTTTCGTCGATGCGATCGTCGATCACGATGATGGGAATGCCCGCCGCGTTCGCCTTGGCAAGAGCCGCCACGATCTCGCGCGAGCCGCTTGGAGTGATGAGCAGAACCCCGATGCGGGTCTGGATCAGGTTCTCGATGATCTGCATCTGTTTCTCGACGTCCACTTCCCTCTCCGCCGCCTGAATCACGAGGTCGATGCCCTCCTTCGCGGCCGCGTCCACCGCGCCCTTCCGCATCTCGATGAAGAAGGGGCTGTTCAAGGTCTTGAGAACGAGTCCGACGCGGGGCCGCGCCTTTGTCTCTGACGTCGGAGCCTGACAGGCGAGTGAAAGACCGAAGACCAGGAGCCCGAGGATGGCCGATGCGCGGGGGATCACGCGCCCAAGGCTAGCAGCCCGTGGTGAGAGTCTG
>CAZBTT010000391.1:0-5151 GCA_964494295.1 uncultured Acidobacteriota bacterium | reverse complement strand
GCGCCACCACTTCACCCTCGCGCACGTTCACGTAACTCAGGTGCGAGAGAACGCTCACGAGTCCATGACCGTGGCCGATCACCACGGTCTCGCCCGAAAAGATCAGGCTGCGCGCGAGCAGCACGACTCCGGCGCCGGGCGAGGCCACCACGGTCCCCGCGGGGACCTCGTAGTCGACGCCGCGGTGCTGTTCGCCGATGAGACCGTCTTTCACCGGTCCCATCACCCGGCCGTAGTCTTCGGCGCCTCCGAAAGGAAACGCGATGGGTTGCGGAAGCGGAGGACGCAGGGGCCCGTTGTGATGCGCCTTCACGTCGCGAGTCCGGATCGCGCCGAGGAGGAACCGACCATGGCCGAGCGCCGCCTGGGTGGTCGCCGCAGTCGCCCCTTCCGGCGTGAGTGTGCGCGTGCGGTGGGGTCGGACCGCGGCCGCGACCGGGACCTGGAGACTGGCCGCACCCCCTCGGCGACGGCCGCCAGGGAAGAAGAGGGAGAGCTTGTGTTCGCCGGCAGTCGTATCGAGGGCCACGGGGATGATGCCGAAAAGGCGGCCACGCTCCTGCACCAGGGAACCGCGACGGCCGTCGAGAAGCGTGTTCGCCGTGACCCAGCGCGCGTTCCGCACGCCCACCGCGAAGACACCGCCGGGCCTCGCGTGCGACAGCGCCACCTCGACCACGGCGCGGCCGTAGGCATGGGTGAGCACCGGAGCCTGGACCTGGGCCGCGACGGGGCGGTCGGAGACAAGCGCCAGCAGGGACGCGCCCACGATCAGGATGCGGCGGCTTCTTCCCCTCATCGTGCCGCGCTTCCAAGGATCTCGGTGAGCGTCCGCTCGATCTCCATCTCTTCGCCCGGGAGGACGGTTCGCAGATCGAACTGAACCGCGTCATCCTCGATGCGGGCGATGATCGGTGTTGTGGCCTCACGAAGGCGCGCGGCCAAGGCATCCGCGGACATGGTCCGCGGCTTCACCACCAGAGCCGCCGAGGGCAAGGCGATGTCGGGCGCCGCGCCGCCGCCCACCGCGGAGTCGACTCGTCGCACATCGATCCAATCGCCCGCGAGGCCTGCGGCGCGGAGCCGATCCCGGAGGCCTTCCGCCCGTGCTTCGATGGCGGCCAGAGGTGTCGCGAGCATCCGCGGCACCGGAAGGGCCTCGCCCTGGCCGGCTTCGTGCAGCGCGAGAACAGAATCGAGGGCCGCGATCGTCATCTTGTCCACGCGAAGCGCACGGTAGAGCGGATTGCGCCGCAGAGCATCGACCGGCTGCTTTCGACCGACGAGCAGCCCGGCCTGCGGACCGCCAAGCAGTTTGTCGCCGCTCGCGGTGACCACATCGACGCCCGCGGCGAGGCTCTCCGCGATCGTGGCTTCCTGATCGAGGGGCGAGGGCATCTGATCGAGCAGGCCGCTGCCCAGATCTTCGACCACGGTGATCGAACGGTCGCGGCCGAGGGCGGCGAGCTCCTTAAGATCCGCGGATTCGGTGAAGCCCACGATCCGGAAGTTCGAGGGATGCACGCGCATGATCAGGCCGGTCTGGGGCGTGATCGCGTTCGCAAAGTCGGCGAGGCGTGTGCGATTGGTGGTGCCGACCTCCACGAGTCGAGCGCCGCCTTTTTTCAGGATCTCGGGAATTCGAAAAGATCCGCCGATCTCCACCAGCTCGCCCCGGCTCACCAGAACCTCGCGGCCCTCCGCGAAAGTGTTCACCGCAAGCAGGACCGCGGCGGCGTTGTTGTTCACGACCACCGAGGCCTCGGCATGGAGCATCGCGCGAAGACGGCCCTCGGCATGAGCCTCGCGATGGCCACGGTCGCCCTTCTCGAGATCGAACTCGAGGTTGGAGTACGACGCGGCGATCGCGGCCACGTGCGCCGCCACCTCGGGGGAGAGAGGCGCGCGGCCCAGGTTCGTGTGGACCACGACGCCGGTGGCGTTGATCACGCGACGGAGCGAATGCGAGGCGGCCCTCTCGCTCGCCGCGACGATCCGTGCGTCGAGGCTCTCGAGCGCCTGCTCGAATTCAGCCGTCGCCTTCGACTCGGCGACGGTCCGGAGTTCGGCCACGCGCTCCTGCACGATGCGCTCCACCACGGCCCGGCCGCGCGCGGCGATGGCTCCCTTCACCACGGGCCGCTCCAGGAGTCTTGCGACCTGGGGAATGCGGCGGCGAAGATCGTCATCAGGCGTCATGGGCGAGAGAGGATCTTAGTGTTGAGGTGCGGCTCGACCCGTCAACGTGGCCCCGGTTCGAGGAGTTCGTAGACGACATCGACATCGGCCTCGGGCCGATCGTCATTGGCGAAACGCACGACCTCGCGGACACGATTCTGCGTCTGGGCCACACTCGCCTCGAGACGCGTCCTCTGGTTCGGGCCGAAGCCGCGAAGGTGGACGATGACGTACCGGACGCGCGCCTCCGCCATGACCTCCAGAGCCTCGGCTTCGGGGAACGAAGCGGCGGTCTCGCGGAACTTCCTGATGAGCGGCGTCTCGGCGCCCGCAAAGCCGTTCACGAGCGTCTGCCAATGACGCGTGGACCAGACCATGTAGATGCTGTCGTGAAACGCCGGCCGCGCGTAGTCTCCCGCGGCGCGTGCGGGTAGTTCGGCCACCACGGTCCCCTGCGGCTGGCCCTTGAGCCACTGATACACCGCCGGTACGGGCTCGCGGGAATCGATGACGTTCGTCCAATCGGGTGTGGGGATGGGCGCGATGCGCGCTTCGAAAAGGAAGAGAGCGGCGGCCGCCGCGGAGAGGATCGTTATCCGCCGGAACGTGCTCAGCGCATATCCGGCGAGCAGCGCCAGTGCGAACGCGAAGAAGATGCCGGCCCGGCCGGTGGCCCGAATGTTCGAGAAGACCCCGACGTTGTCGCGAAGGAGCGCGAAAGGTCCGGGCGCTACCTCGGTCCCGCGGAACCGGATCTCGGGACCGAGGGCCAGAAGGGCGGCAGCGACGCCGAGAACGAGAACAGCGGCCAGGAAGCGGCGCGCCTCGATAGAAGTGTCGCGGCGAAGGGCGGCCACCGCGACGACGCCGAGGAGCACAACCACCAGCCCCGGAAAGAGGTTGCTCGGATCGCCGCGGAAGTTCTCGGTCAGATCTCCCCACACGCGGTTCCAGCGATTGGCCGCGAAGAAGGTCTCGATCGACGCCGCGTACTTGAGCGTGTCGGCGGTGGAGCGGGCGAACGCGAGAGGACCGAGAGCCTCACGACTCAGGGCGTAGAGGGGATAGAGAAGGAGCGAGGCCGAAGCGACGGTGAGGAGGCCCGTGGTGAGAATCGCACGAGCGCGCGCGGCGGAGAGAAACGGCAGCAGCGAGATCGGCAGGAGAACCCCGAAGAACAGGCCGTGGTAGCCGCAGGCGAGGAACGAGAGAGCGAAGAAGAGGCCGGTGCGGATCGCGTCTCCGACGTTTGGAGCGAGGCAGAAGCGCCGCGCGAACAGATAGACAAGGGGAATCCACTGCGTGCCGAGAGTCGACAGGTGCGAGACCTGGTCGACGCGGATCGGCGAGAAGGCGAAGAAAGCCCCCGTTGCCAGGGCCGCGGGTTGCCCCCAGCCCACGTCGCGAGCAAGGCGCCAAGTGAAGAGGCCGGTGAGAACCCAGGTGAGAAGGCGCGCCACATTGAAGAGGAAGATGGCGTCGTCGGTGAACCACGACAATGGGAGGACGAGAAGGCCGGTGCCGAGAACCGGCTCGTCCATGAAGAAAGTGAAGCGGCTCGGCGCGTAGAAGTTGCCGTGCGGGAGGGATGCGGGGTCGGTCTGGATCGTATGCGTCTGCCAGCCGACCGCCCACGCGAAGTAGGCCGCGTCGCCCGCGTCGATGATCCGGAGGCGCGCGGCGAAGGGCCAGGTCATGGCCACGGTCAGCAGGGTGAAGAGGGCCAAAGCCCCTCCCCACTCTTTGGCGCTCGGTCGATTCAAGACACCGGAGCGTAACAAACGCCGGCCCCGCGGCTCTCGAAACTTCTTGAGCTACTCGGCTTTGGGCGGGGCGCCGCGGAGCCTTTCGTAGGCGCGTACGAGCACGAACACGACGGCCGCGACAATCAGGAAGTCGAAGGACGTCTGGATGAAGTTGCCGTACTTGAACGTGGACTCGCCGACCTTCAGGGCCAGGTCCTTGAAGTTCACGCCGCCCAGGACCACCCCGACGAGCGGCATCACCATGTCGTCGACGAGCGACGTCACGATCTTCCCGAACGCCGTGCCGATGACCACGGCCACCGCCAGTTCGACGACGTTGCCCCGCTGAAGAAAGACCTTGAAATCGTTCAACATGATGCAGGAACCATAAGTGGCACTTCCCCCCTCGTCAAATCGTTAGACTGCGCCACGTCATGACTTCAGGCGCTCCTAAAGCCCTCCTGACCGGATTCCCCGGCTTCCTCGGCGAGAGGCTTCTCCCTCGCCTTCTCGAACTCCATCCGGAAACCGAGTTCCGCTGCCTCGTTCAGCCGCGATTTCGCGATCAGGCCGAAACCGAACTGGCACGCCTCGGCATCGCTGCGAACCGCGCCGGCCTCGTCGAGGGCGACATCACCCAGGAAGGCCTCGGCATCGAACCGTCCCGGCGCGCGTCGATCCTCAACAGCCTCGACTCGATCTACCACCTCGCCGCGGTCTACGACCTGGCGGTGAGCGAGGAGTTCGCGCGCAAGGTCAACG
This sequence comes from uncultured Acidobacteriota bacterium, assembly GCA_964494295.1. Lineage (GTDB taxonomy): Bacteria > Acidobacteriota > Vicinamibacteria > Fen-336 > JAGNNV01 > JAGNNV01. The sequence goes on along the minus strand of CAZBTT010000391.1, from coordinate 466 downwards.
TCACGGGCACGCGAAACATGATCGCGTTCGCGAAAGCCGCCCCCGGATTCAAGCGTTTCCACCACGTCTCCACCGCCTACGTTTCGGGAACGTTCGAGGGGGTTTTCCGCGAGACCGACCTCGACCGCGGACAGAGCTTCAAGAACCATTACGAGTCCACCAAGTTCGAATCCGAAAAGGATGTCGTGGCCAGCGGACTGCCCTTTACGGTCTACCGTCCCGGCGTGGTGTGGGGTGACTCGCGCACCGGTGAGACCGCAAAGTTCGATGGGCCGTACACCGTGATGGGCGCCATGGAGAAGATTCCCTTCGTTTTCCTCGAGGGGCCGCGGGACGCCACCATGAACGTCGTGCCGGTGGACTACGTGATCGAGGGCCTGGCGCGACTGTCGGCCTCGCCTTTGAGTCTCGGTAAGACCTACAACCTGACCGACCACGACGGCAAAGACGTTCGCAGCTTCCCGCG
>CAZBTT010000390.1:0-5161 GCA_964494295.1 uncultured Acidobacteriota bacterium | reverse complement strand
GGCTGGAGCCGGACACCCACAACCTGTGGAGGTGGTTCGTCAGGGTGTTGTAAGACTCTAGTCGCTCCACGATGCAAGGTCAAAGCCAAATCTTTGTTAACGTCCGCCCCGCGCGGATTCATCTTCATAACGGCCCTCCAACCCCTCCTCGATCGGACCCCGACAAACACCTATGAAGCTCCTGCTTTCTCACGATCAGATTTCCTCCCGCATCCAGGAGATGGGCCGGCAGATCACGCAGGACATGAGCGGCCTCGAGCCCCACGTCATCGCCGTGCTCAAAGGGGCGTGTCCCTTCATGACCGATCTTTGCCAGTGGATCGACCTTCCCCTGTCGATGGACTACATCGCGGTGTCGTCGTACGGCGCCGCCACCAAGTCGTCGGGTGAGGTGAAGCTCTCGAAGGACCTCGACACGTCGATCAAGGGCCGCGACCTCATCATCGCGGAGGACATCGTCGACACCGGCCTCACCCTCAACTATCTCGTCAACCTGCTGAAGGCGCGCGGGCCGAGGTCGCTTCGGGTGGCCTCGCTCCTCTCCAAGCCCTCGCGCCGGCTGATCGAAGTGAAGGTCGACTACACCGGCTTCACCATCGACGACCTCTTCGTGGTCGGCTACGGCCTCGACTACAACGAGAAGTACCGGAACCTTCGCGACATCGTCGTCTTCGAAGGCTGAGCGCAGAGCATGGCCCTCATTGTCGGAGTCGACGCGGGCGGAACCAAGACCGTGGGCGTGGTCTCGGATGAGGCCGGGCAGATCCTGAACACCGTCCGCGGCGGCAGCGCCAATCTGCATGTCCATGGCGAACTTGCGGTGGAGAAGGTCCTCGCCGGCCTGCTCGACGAACTCTGTCCCGACGAACGTCCCGAGGCGCTGTGCCTCGGCATGGCCGGGGTCGATCGGCCGGGCGAAGACGGCGTCGTGCGCTCCCTGCTGCGCCGCCTCGGATTCCGCGGCAACGCGGTTGTCGTGAACGATGCGGTGATCGCGATCGCGGCGGCCGCGCACGACCGCGTCGGCGTGGTGGTCATCGCGGGGACAGGATCGATCGCCTACGGCATCGATCGCCACGGGAAGACCGCGCGCGCGGGAGGACTCGGTCCCATGCTCGCGGACGAAGGGTCGGGCGGATGGATCGGGCACAAGGCGCTTCTTGCCGCGGTGCGGGCCGCCGAAGGCCGGGGCGAGCCCACGCTCCTCAAGGACGCGATCTTCTCCGTTCTCACGGTGAGCGCGCTCTCCGACCTGCCCGCGATGGCCTACGGAGGCGGCCTCACGCGCGAGCGCATGGCCGAACTGGCGCCTACCGTGATCGGCGTCGCCCAGACCGGCGACGCGGTGGCCGCGCGCATTCTCGATGAAGCCGCCACGGAGCTTGCGAGCGCGGCGCGTTCGGTGGCGCGTCAGCTCTCTTTCGACGGGGCGCCGTATCCGCTCATCTTCTCTGGAGGGCTATTCGGCGGCATGAGCGGCCTCGTCGACACCGTGGCGAAGCGGGCGGCCCTGGAAGGCGCCATTCCCTGTCGATTGAAGCGCGACCCCGCCGAGGGCGCCCTGGCGATGGCCCTCGATCTCTATCGCGCTCGACGGGTGGCCCGTACATGACCCTGACCCTGACCAGGCGTCTGATCGTCAACGCCGACGACCTCGGGCGAACCCACGGCATCAACACCGGCATCTTCGAGGCCCATCGCCTGGGCATTGTTACGAGCGCCACCGCGATGGTGAACTACGACAGCGTTCGCGAGGCGGCCACCCTCTCGCATGACAACCCGAAGCTCGGCATCGGCCTCCATGTCGCCCTCACCGGCGGCCGGACCACGCTTCCTCCCGCCGCGGTCCCCTCCCTCGTAAATGCGCACGGGCTTCAGCCAGCCAAGCCCGAAGGACTGGTCGGCGCGGCGGCAGCGGAGATCGCGGCGGAAGTCGAGGCCCAGTTCGCGCGTTTCATCGAAGTCTTCGGCCGCAAGCCGACGCATCTCGACTCGCATCATCATTCTCATCGCCGGCCCGACGTTTTCGAAGCAGTTGCGGGTCTCGCCCGTCGCGAAGGCCTGCCGGTCCGGAACTCGGGAGGGGAGATGGGCACGGCCCTTCGCCGTCTCGGTCTGCGCACCAACGACGCCTTCGACGAGAGTTTCTTCGATCAGGGTGTTTCCGTGGCGCGCCTGATTTCGATCATCGAATCGCTTCCCGGCGGCTCCACCGAGCTGATGTGCCATCCGGCGCACGAAGACGCCGAACTGGCCGCGTCCAGCTCGTATGCGCGGGTCCGCGTCGTGGAACTGGCGGCGCTGTGTGATCCCGCGGTGCGCGCCGCCATCGAGCGAACCCAGGTTCGACTCATCACGTTCGCGGAACTGTGAAGATCGAAGTCCTGCCCTCCGCGGCCGAGGTGGCCGCACAGGGCGCCGCGTTGTTCCTGGCGGAGGTGCGCGCGAACCCGGCGCTCGTAACCGCCCTTCCCACCGGACGCACCCCGATTGCGATGTACCAGAAGCTCGCGGCCGAAAGAACGGCGGGGAACTTCGACCTGAGCCGCGCGACATTGTTCAACCTCGACGAGGTCCTTCTTCCGAAGGCGTCGCCGCAGACCTTCTTCCAGTTCATGACCCGCTACGTGTGGGACCCGCTGGGGGTGCCGCCGGGGCACCGCTTCATACCGGATGGCGAGGCCGCGGACCCGGAAGAGGAATGCAGGCGCTATGAGGCGGAGATCGCGACTCGGGGCGGCCTGCAACTCGCCATTCTCGGGATCGGGGCGGACGGCCACATCGCCTACAACCTCCCGCATCAGGCGGGCGCCAGGACGCACATGGTGACCCTCGATCCCGCCACCATTGCGACTCTGGGCGGGGGACTCAAAGGTCCGCTACGCGCTATCACGATGGGGGTGGAGACGATCCTCTCCGCGAAACGGATCCTGTTGCTCGCGACCGGAGGCTCGAAGGCGGAAGCGCTGAGGCGGATGCGTGACGACGACCCTACCGCGGCCTGGCCCTGCACGCTCTTCCGCGATCATCCGGAGATTTGGGTGATCGCCGACCGCGCGGCCGCGGCTCAGCTATAGCGGCGCCAGAAGGTCTCGAGGATGTCCTTCTGGACCACCGCGCCGGGCTGGCCGAAGACCTTGCGGTAACCGCCGTCCTCGGAGCCAGTCTCCTTCATAGCTCTGAGGAGATCGTTCACCTTGCCCTGCCCGCGGGCCTGGACGAGAGCCTGGGTGACCGCGAGCGAGAGCATGTAGAAGGACATGACGCTTTGCCGTCCCGAGGTCGCGAGGCGTTTGAGTTCGTCGGGGCCGAGTTCCTGCTCGATCCGTTTGCCCTCCATGTATTGAGCGAGGCCCTCCTGCAGCATGCGGCCCGCGTGGCCTCCGGACATCTCGTCCACGAAAGCGTGGGACAACTCGTGAACGAGTGTGTCCTCCATCTCGCGGGGAAGGGAGGAGGGCAATCCCCGGATCGGGATCTGGATGGCTCCGTTGTGCGAGCTGTAGACGCCCCCCGACCACCAGGGCGCCCCCGTGGCGGAGAAGTAGTCGCGTTGGGAGTGCAGCACGACCGGGATTTTCCGGACCGGCCGCTCGTAGTAGATGTCCGCGAGGCGCACGTACGCCCGGTCCAGAACGAAGCGGACGTCCCGCGCCACGCCGGTCTGGTTCTCGCCATCGAAGCGGATGTCGAAGCGCTCGGACTGGATCTGCTCTTTGGCGGGGTCGACGGAGAGCGCGGCGCGAGCGCGTGTCTCGGGCTCCATCACGACATTCGACGCCGAAGTGGGCTCGGCCATCATCCGACGCAGGTCGGCCGCGGTGAGGCATGCGTTGACTTCATCGCCCTTGGGTCTCGCGCAGGCGTCGAAGACCGGACGGTCGAGCACCGCCTGCGCGTCGACCCGTCTTCCGGTCTTCTCGAACGCCACGGCCAGGGTGAGCGACATGTTGACGGTCGCCGGCCCGAGGGCCGTCTCGTAGCGCTGCGCGGCGGCGAGCGCCCCCGCCCAATCCTCCTGACGGATGCGCACGTGGGCTTCGAAGGCATGAACCTCCGCGTTCTGGTCGTCGAGCAGTTTCATCCGGCCGAGGGCCAGATCGACCGAATCGAACGAGCCCATTTGGAGGTCGCGATTGGCGGTGTGGAGATACACGCCCATGAGCAGGCCCTTGACCGGCGCCAGTCCGGGGTTTTCCGCGACGAGGCGTTCGAGCCGCTGAGTCTCCTCGACGCTCGCGACCGCGCTCCGATTCTGCTGCAGCCGGTCCGAGAGGGCGTTCAGGAACGCGATGTCCTCGCGCGTGAGATTGCCGAGCGCGGTGTCTTCGGTCGGCGTCGCCCGGGGCTCGTGTGGCGCGGTCGCCATCGGGACCGGCGTCGCGGGCGTCGGTTGCGCGTCCTGACGCCAGTTGAGAGCGACGAGGCCGGCAATCCCGATCGCCGCCGCCAGACCCACTTTCGCCATGGCCGCTCCGGTCACCTGCTTGAGGGTCGCTTCAGATCGGTAGTCATTGATAACGACGTCTACCTTTGGAATGCCAACCTCTATGTAGTTCTGAATCCCGTCGCCGCCGGCCTTGTCACACATCCGTCGGAATGGCCGTGGAGCAGTTTTCGTTCGACCGCCGGCCTCGAAGCGGCGCCACCTTTACTTAGATTGGACTGGCTCGATTGGGTCTTCGGCTGTAGCACCCGAGACGACTCGCAGCGGAGGTATCGGGAGTTGCTTGCAACTGCGCTGGTGGCGTCTCCGATCGAAGACGCCGACGTGCTGGGCGGCGAGGACCTGAAGGAAACAGTCCGAGGAGAACTCGGCGCACGTTACCACCAGGTTCGTGTCCCGCGGGCTTACAAAGCACTTGCTCGCCCGAGTCTGGCCGAACTCTTCCGCAGCGGATTAACCAAACCTGAACGAAACGAACAGGTGATTCGAGCCCATGTCGTTCACGGCTATCGGCTGTCGGAGATCGCTGAAGCAATTCGTGTCCACCCGAATACACTCAGCCGGATCGTTCGCTCGCTCAGGAGCCGGAGTGGGTAGCGATGTTGAAAAGGGGGCCTGGCCCCAATCATACATTTCATCGGGGCAGTGAATTTGGGGGCCTGGCCCCAATCATCCATTCGGCAAGGCCGGCGTGACCCTTGTCGTTCGCCAGGT
>CAZBTT010000389.1:0-5166 GCA_964494295.1 uncultured Acidobacteriota bacterium | reverse complement strand
GCCCTCTTCCCGAAACTGGACGCGAAGGTCCCGCTCCCCCTCCCAGCACCTCCCGTACCGAAACCACGCGGCGAGGGCGTCCGCGAAGTCGTCTACTTCCCGAGCTGCGTCTCCCGGATTTTTGGCGCCATGCCTGGCGAAGCGCCTCTCCCCACGATGGAAGCGACACTCCGCTGCCTCGAAGCCGCGGGATACCGGGTCACCATTCCCGAGGGCATCGAGTCGTTGTGCTGCGGTCTCGCTTTCTCGAGCAAGTCGCAGCCGGAAGCGGCGGACACCGCGATGAGCGCCACTCATCTCGCCCTCACAAAGCTCACGCGGGGAGGCGAGTTGCCCGTGGTCACCGACGCATCGCCCTGCGCCCTGGCCTTCCTCGAACGCGGCGGCGGCCCGTTTCGCGTCTTCGATTTCGTGCAGTTCTGGTCGCGCGAAGTGCTCACTCGCAACGACGCGCCGCGTGGTGTTCTTCCCGGCCGGGCGATCCTCCACCCCACCTGCTCGCTGACCAAACTGGGCGCGGTCCCTGACCTCAATGCGGTCGCCTCGGCGCATGCCGAAGATCGGCAGGTCCCCCTGCGCGCGAACTGCTGCGGCTTCGCCGGGAATCAGGGTTTCGTGCATCCCGAGATCACGGAGGCCGCCACCCGCGCCGAAGCCGAGGATGTGAGGGCCCTCATCGGTGCGGGCGGAAACGAGGTCACCGCCTACTCCACGTGCCGCACCTGCGAAATCGGCATGTCGCGGGCCACCGGGGCGAGCTATACCTCCGCGGCTCACCTCGTCTACCGTGCCCTTCGTCTCGGAGAATCCCGGTAGCGATGGACACGATCGTCGACTTCATCCTCGCGCAGGATCCGCTTCTCGTGATCTTCCTGCTGGTTCTGCTCTCGGCCCTCGAGAACGTCTTCCCCCCGGTGCCCGCGGATGTGGCCGCCGCTCTCGGCGCCTTCTGGGCCGTGCGCACCGGCCACTCGCCCATCTGGATCGGCTTCCTCTGCTTCGCGGCCAATCAGGCCTCGGCCATCGCCGTCTACTACTGGGTCCGCGCGCGTGGCGAAGCCGTCTTGCGGTCACCGGTCTTCCGGTCGCTGATGCCGGAAGAGATCCAGCCCCTGATCGAGCGCAACATCGACCGGTTCGGAGGCCTCGGCGTCTTCTTCAGCCGGTTCCTCCCCGGGCTTCGCGCCGCCGTCCTGCCGTTCGCCGCCATCCACCGGCTGTCCCCCGCGCGCACCCTTTTCCCGGCCGCCGCCGCGTCGCTCCTCTGGTATGCGGCGCTCACGATCGCGGGGTCGGCGCTCGGGCTCGCCTACGACGAAGTGAAAGCGACGGTGGCTAGAGTGACGGGCGCGCTCGGCGTGGTCGGCCTCACCATCGCGGCCATAGGCCTCGTTTTGCTCTGGCGGGCGGGCAAGCGGGCCCGCGCACGGAGGCTCGCCCGGTCCCTCAAGTGATCAGGGAGCCTGAGGGGACCTTGGCGACGACGAGGCGAGGCTCATCGCAATGACGCCGATCGCGCGCAGGGCCGCTTCGATCTGCCGATCCGTCATCTGCTCGAGCGCTTGATGCACGGCCGACTCGAGGGTCGGCTCGGGTCGCGACAGAAGGCCCAGGCCGACGGGCGTTATCCGGAGCATGGCGCGCCGCCGATCGGGGCCATCCGTGCCGCGGGCGATGAAGCCCCGGCTGGCCAGTCTCTTCACGATGCCGCTCACCGTGCTCGGATGCAGGTGAAGCAGGCGCGCGAGACGGCCCGCGGGAAGACCGGGAAAGCGGCTGATAAGACGCAGGGCGAGTCTTTGCGGCCCGGTGACGCCGAGTTCCTTCGCCATTTTCTTCGACCGCTTCTGCATCGCGTGATCGAGCGCCCACAACTCCCGCAGGAAATCGAGAGTGGCGCCGAGTTCCACCGGAGGATCCTGCGGCCTCATCGCTGACCCCCGGCCGCGATCAGGGCTCCGAGGCCGGTGAATCTCTCCCGCAATCCGATGAGGGTCGTGAGGAGCTGGTCCATCTCCTCCTGGGACTTGATGAAGAAGTCGGCCCGTGACGTGAGTTTCCTGCCCACCCGGATGGTCAGGAGGCGGCCCGGCTGGTCGAGCGCGAAAACGTCTTCGTCGGTCACGTCGTCGCCCACATAGATCGCGGTGTCACAGCGAAGCCGGGCGCGCTCCCGCTCCAAGGCGATGCCCTTGTGCGGCGCGTCCGCGGGAACGAGATTGACCACCTCGATTCCCCCGATCATACGGATGTCCTCGAGATTCTTCGCCACCCCGAAGATGAGTGAGCGGACATGCTTCTTGGCCCGCGATCTGCGGTAGTGGATGGCGAGGGAGTAGTTCTTGTCCTCGATCTCTACGCCGGATTCCTCCGCGAGGGCCCGCTCGAAGAGGGGCCGCCACTCGCGCACGCGGCGATGGATGTGCTTCGTCGCGCGCCAGGGCTCGACGCCGTGATTCCCAACCACTCCCCGCAGGCCAAGGCCCTTCACCCGCTCGGTGACATCGGGCAGAGCGCGTCCCGAGATCACGACGCAGGGGTAGAGCGCCGCCACCCGCGAGAGCAGCGTTCGGGTCGCCGGCCGCATGGTCGCAGCGGCGGGCACATCCACGATCGGGGCCAGGGTCCCGTCGAAGTCGAAGGCCAGCAGCGTCTGTGACCAGGCGAAGGGTTCGATGACGCCCCGGTGTTTCGCGGCCAGAATGTCTCTCAAACCTCACCCTCCGGAAAGTGCGCCGCGAATCGATCGGACAGCCTGCCGGTAAGCCGGTCCCGGCGACGGAGGCGGGCGGCATCACGCAGCATCCGCCCGGCCCAGCGGTAGATGTTGAACTCGGCGACGAAGGCCCGCATCGAACGAAGCCGCGCTTTCTGCTCCTCGGCGGGCATGGTCAACGCGGCGGCGAGCGCTCCCGCCGATTCGTCCATGTCGTACGGGTTCACGATGAGCGCCTCGGTCAGTTCGCGGGCCGCGCCCGTGAACTGGCTCAGAATGAGCACGCCCTTCTCGTCGTCCCGCGCCGCCACGAACTCCTTCGCCACGAGGTTCATCCCGTCGTCGAGGCTGCTGACGTAGCAGACGTCGGCGGCGCGCAGATAGCGGAACACCGTGGGCGGTTCGTGGTGCGATGCCTTCAGCAGAATCGGGCGATAGGAGGCGGTCCCGAAACGCCCGTTGATCCGTTCCGCGATGGCGGCGACGCTGTCGCTCAGATCCCGGTACCGGCCAATCGCGGTTCGGCTCGGGGCGGCGAGCTGAACGAAGACGAACTGGCCGACGAACTCCGGTCGGAGCTCGAGCAGACGCTCGACCGCGAGCAGACGCTCCTCGATTCCCTTGGTGTAGTCGAGCCGATCGACGCCCACGCCGAGAAGCGTGTTCCCGGGCAGACCCAGTTCTTCGAGCACGCTGCGCCGGCACTCGGCGGCCGCGGGCAGATCCGCGAGCCACCGAACCGGCCACTCGAGGGAGATCGGGTACGGACGGATGAGGGTCGGCCGGCCCTGCTGCACCACTGCCTGGCGCTCGCGATCGATCCGCGACTCGAGGTAGCGATCGACCGAGTCCATGAAGTTGTTGCAGTGGGCCTGGGTGTGAAAGCCCAGCATGCTCGCGCCGAGCATTCCATCGAGGATCTCTTCACGCCACGGGCAGATGCCGAAACGTTCGGCGTTGGGCCACGGGATGTGCCAGAAGCCGATGACGGTCGCGCGCGGCAGCTTGAGCCGGATCATCCGGGGCGCCAGGGCCAGGTGGTAGTCCTGAATGAGAACGATGGGATCCTCGATCTCGGCCTCGGCCACCACGGCATCGGCGAACTTCTGGTTCACCTCGCGGTAGTGCTTCCAGTCCGAGGTGCGGAAGAGAGGGCGGGTGTGGGCCACGTGACAGAGCGGCCACAGGCCCTCGTTCGAGAAGCCGTAGTAGTAGCCCTTCTCCTCTTCTTCGGTGAGCCACACCCGGCGGATCGAGTAGATCTTCTCGTCCGGCGGGACCATGACGCGATCGTGCTTGTCGACCACCGCGCCGTCGGCGGCTCCGCTGCCGTGGGCGATCCACACGCCCGAACACGCGCGCATGACCGGCTCGAGGGCGGTGACGAGGCCGCTCGCGGGATGCTGCACCACGATGCTGCCGTCTTTCGCGTAGTCGTGGATGTACGGCTCGCGGTTCGAGACCACCACGATCTTCTCGCCATGCAGATTGCGGCGCAGGGTTCTCTTGAGACGCTCTGCCGTCCACGCCCCGGTCTCGCCGTCGGCGTCGCGCTCGGTCATGATGTCGTCGACCAGCTCGCGGACATCACGGAGGAGCGGGCGGAACTCGTGACTCTCCTCCCCACCCCTGAGCATGCGGCGGAGCTGCCGGGTCCAGCCTCGCCACGACAGCCGCACCGCCACGATGGTCACAAGGGCCGCGCACAGCGCGAGGAGGAAGAAGGCGACGAGCAGGAGGTTGCGGCTCTGGTGCTCGCGTCGAACCGCGAACGCCATGTCGTGGACAAGAATCACGAAGCCGGGAGCGCTCGAATCGCCTTCGCCTTCATCGACAACCGCGAGGGCGGCGAGGTGCGCCTGGCCCCCGGGAAGCGAAGCCACCTCCGTCCACTCCAGAGGCGGCAGGTCGGGCGCCCGGCCGGCCGGGAAGACGAGGGGAGCCACGCGCCCGCAGGAATAGTCGGCCGGCGTTGTCCCCGCGGTGGCGACGAGGCTGCCGTCGGGGGTGCAGGCGGAAACGCCGAGGATGCGTTCGTCGCGGACGAGATTCAGAAGGACGGTGCGCAGATCCGAGGGCTTCCCCGAACGGAACCCCGCGGAGAGCGAGGCCGAGGCCCCGTTGGCGGCCAGGCGCGACCGCAGCATCAGATCGCGCTCGACCCAGCCGCGGGTCGTCTCCTGGACGACCAGAAAGGCTCCCCAGGTCAGGAGGCCGAGGCCGGCCACCAGGATGATCAGGAACTTGATCGGCTGGCGCATCGCCGGAGCATATTCTGGAATTCAGTTGGAGGACAAACTATTTATCGCTATCCTGTGATCATGCGACTCGAGGACCTCGGCCTCATCGGAAACTGTCAGTTTTCCGCGCTCGTCGACCGCGGCGGATCGGTGGTGTGGTCCTGCCTGCCCCGCTTCGACTCGGAGCCGGTTTTCTCTTCGCTCCTCGAT
>CAZBTT010000388.1:0-5168 GCA_964494295.1 uncultured Acidobacteriota bacterium | reverse complement strand
CAACCTGATTATACACCGCCAGCATGTCCCCCGCGACGGTCGCCCACGTCTGCCCATTGTCGGGGCGCATGCGCGAGCCCAGGGGGTCCCGGCCTTCCCAGTGCCGGACCATCGACTGGTTGATCACGATCACGCGGTCGGTTTCGATCGCGTCCGTCTCCGCGAAAGCGCGGCCCTGGAGGACGGGAATCCCGAGAGTCTTGAAGTAGTCGGGACTCACCACACGGCCGTCGGTGGTGGGACGTCGGTCCGGGTTGTCCACCACCCGGCCCTCGATCTGGAACGGGATCGCGCCGGGCTGGAGGGTACTGAGGGGAATCGCGTTCGTGATCGCCGCGGAGACGACGCTGGGCGAACCCTGGAGGTTCTCGATGAGTGGGAGGTAGAGACGGAGCTGCGAGGGCGTATCGGGATAGCGGGTGAAGTTCGTGAAGACTTCCGCCGACATGACCTGGTCCGCGCGGTACCCCGGATCCACTTTCTGAAGGCGGTAGAAACTCGCGAGGAGCAGGCCCGCTCCGGTCAGAAGGACCACGGAGACCGCGACCTGGGCCACGATCAGGCCGCGGGTAAGACGCCTCCGGCCACCGCCTTCACTCGCCCCTTTGCCGCCCTGTTTCATGGCCGTCGCCAGATCGACCTTCGAGGCGAGTGCGGGAAGAATGCCGAAGAAAAGGCCGGTGAGGACGGACACGATCATGGTGAAAGCGAGCACGCCGAAATCGACGCCGATCTCGGTGATGCGCGGGGTGAATCTCGAGACGAAGCGGGTCAACATGCCGAGGGTTGATACCGCGAAGACAAGGCCGACCGCGCCGCCCGCGATCGCGATCAGCGAACTCTCGGTCAACAGCTGGCGGATGAGTCGCCCGCGGTCGGCGCCCAGGGCTCCCCGCAAAGCCAATTCGCGATCGCGCCTGAGCACCCTTGCCAGAGTCAGGTTCGCGACGTTCGCGCAGGCGATCAGGAGGACGAGCGCCGTCGTGCCGAGGAGGATGAGCAGCATGGGCCGCGCGTTCTGGGTGAGCTGTTCGCGAACGTCGAAGAGTTGCGCGGTGAAACCCGAACCCTCGCGGTAGGCGCCGGGGTTGTCCTTGGCGAAACGGTGGCAGATCGTGGTCACGGAGGCCGCGGCGGCCTCGCGCGACACCCCGGGTTTGAGCCGACCGAAGACATTGAGTCCCGCGAAAGCGCGGCGGTTCTGCTGGATCTGGGTCTCCGCGGCGGCGCGGAAGGGACACGCCGAAACCGACATGTAGATGTCGTTCTGGTTCGGATAGTGCGGTACGTTCGGCAGGACGCCGATCACGCGGTGGGGCCGGTTGTTCATCTGGAAGATCTGATCGACGATGTTGGGGTCCCCCGAGAACTTCGATTCCCAGTACGAGTAGCTGAGCACCAGAACGGCCTCGGCTCCCGGGGCATCGTCCTCGGGCACGAACGTGCGTCCGAGGATCGGCCGGATGCCGAGGACGTCGAAGAAGTTGTGAGAGACCACACCCGTGCTCACCCGATCCGGCTCGCCCCGCTTCAGGAGGTCGAAGGACATCCCGTGATACTCGACGAGCTGGTCGAACTCCTTCGCCTGTTCGCGATAGTCGTAGTACTCCTTCACCGAGACCCCGGTATTGGTCCGTCCGGCGAGGGGTGCGGACTGTCGCAGGAGGACCAGCCGGTCCGCGTTGTCCCACGGCAGGGGCTTGAGGAGCACGCCGCTGATGAGGCTGAAGATCGCGGTGTTCGCGCCGATTCCGAGGCCGAGAGTGAGAATCGTGATCAGGGCGAACCCTGGAGCCTTCACCAGTGTTCGCAGTCCGTAGCGGATGTCCTTGCCGAGTTCGTCCATGTCGCCTCCCTGGCACGATCCATAGAGGAGCAGCCAGACGGCAAGATAGGCCTCGCCCTTCATGTCTCCAATGACATTGATCCGACACTTTCGGCCTGGTTCAGGAAACCGATCGAGGCGCTTCGGGCGGGGGCTGCGCCAGACCCGGTAAGGTTCCCCGAATGGTGTCGCCTCTTTTTACGGTGGCCGGACTGTTTGAAGGCTGGGGGCCGGCCACCTGCCTGCCCGCCGACTGCTTTTGCGAAGCGCTCCGTGATTCGCTGGTGCGACAACCGGCGAACACCTGGAGTTCGATGGCCTTCGTCCTCGCGGCGGTGTGGATCGCTCTGCGTTTTCGCTCCTCAGCTCGGGTGCGAGCCGCTCTCCCCAAGGCCGAAGCCGGGCTCTACATGGGGGCCCTGGCTCTCGTGGGTTTCGGCAGCGCCTTCTACCACGCGACCCTGACGTTCGTCGGCCAGGTCGTGGATGTCGCGGGCATGTACCTGGTGGCCACGTTCATCCTCCTGCACCGGCTTGGCCCGCGCTTCAAGCTTCCGCCCATCGGTACCGTCCTCGTGTTCGTGGCCGCAAACGCCGCCCTCATGGCCGCGCAGGTCACCACGCCCTCCATGCGTCGTGTCGCGTTCGGTGTTCTGCTCGTCCTCGCCCTCGCGATCGAATGGCGAACCTCACGTCGCGGCCGCGCCTGGCTCGCCTCCGGCGCTCTTGTCATGATTCTCGCCTTCGTGATCTGGGCGCTCGACCGGGAGAGGCTCGTCTGCGATCCGGAAAGCCTCCTTCAGGGCCACGCGCTCTGGCACGCCCTCGGGGCGATTGCGGCGACGTGTCTGTTCAGAAGCTACGAAGAGGAGGCCGCAGCTGAGCCCATGAGCTCTCTCACCTAGAATCCCCCCATGCCCAGTCTTGTGATCTTGTCCTTCGCCCTTCTCCTGCAGGGCCCGCAGGCACCCACCCTCAAGTACGACATGCCCGAGGGATGGACGAGTAAACCGGCCTCCTCGCGGATGCGGGTCGCGGAGTTCGTTCTTCCAAGGGTCGCGGGCGACACCGAGGACGCGACACTCGTGATCACCTACTTCGGTGGACAGGGTGGAACGGTCCAGGCGAACTTCGACCGCTGGCTCACCCAGATGACGCAGCCGGACGGCCGGGCGTCGAAGGATGTGGCGAAGACTTCCACGCTGAGTACGAATGGTCTGACCCTCACGATCATGGATCTGCCCGGCACCTTCGTCGCGGAGATCGCTCCCGGTTCGAGCGAGCGCCACAACAAGCCCGGCTTTCATCTGCGCGCCGCGGTGATCGAGGGCAAGGGTCCCTTCTTCGTGCGACTCGTGGGGCCCGCGAAGACCATCGCGAAGTGGGACGCGAGCGTCCAGGCGTTCTTCAAGAGTTTGCGCGCCGAATAGTCGTCTCAATTGCCCGAACTGCCCGAGGTCGAAGCAGCCCGAAAGGTCGCGCTCCGCCGTCTCAAAGGAAGGCGGATCATCGAGGCTCGCTGCCTGCCTGATTCGATCGTTCTGCAAGGGTCATCACCCCGCCGGATTGAGAACGCTCTCCTGCGCGCTACCGTCAAGGACGCCGGTCGCTTTGGCAAACACCTGTGGTTCGAGCTCGACCGCAAACCCTGGCCGGTTTTTCACTTCGGGATGACCGGCGCCTTCCACTACCTGTCATCGAAGGCGGAGACGCCGCGCTTCCTTAAACTCGAAATGACACTCGACGACGGCCGCCGGTTCGCCTTCACCGATCCTCGTCGTTTCGGGCGACTGCGGCTCGCCCATGACCCGAGGAACGAGCCTCCCCTCAAGGACCTTGGCCACGACCCGCTGTTCGGTCTTCCCGCGACCGTAGAACTCGCGGCCCTGATCGGCTCGAGAAAGGCGCCCATCAAGGCGGTTCTCCTCGATCAGTCGGTGTTCGCGGGAGTGGGGAATTGGATCGCCGACGAAGTTTTGTATCAGGCCGCGATTCGGCCGCAGCGCAGGGCCGCCGATCTGTCGAGAATCGAAGTGGCGCGTTTGCGAACCACGCTCTTGCGTGTCATCCGCCGCGCCGTGGCGGTGAACGCCGACTCGGATCGATTCCCGCAGGGCTGGCTCTTCCACCACCGCTGGGGCCGGATCGCGGGGTCCCTCACGTCCGACGGCGAAGCGATCGTCCACGACACCGTGGGCGGACGAACCACCGCCTGGGTCCCATCGAGGCAGTCCTAGACCGCCCCCCTTGACCTCGCCTGTGCGGGTAACGTTGAATCACAGGTACGGGCCTCCGGGCGAAGGTCACCCCACGCGAAGTTTGGAGAAAAAGTATGGCCGAGTCGGATAAACCCGCGTCGAGGTTCTCGAGACGCTCCTTCATCAAAACCGCGGGGGCGGGCGCCGCCGTGGCGGGCGTCTCCGCTGAGGCACAGGAGAAGAAGCCCGAGGTCCTCGGACCGGACGCGTCGACAATCACGCTGAAGGTGAACGGGGTCGCGAGACAGGTGACCGTTGAGCCGCGGGTCACCCTGCTGAGGGCGCTTCGCAACGAACTCGAGATCACGGGCGCCAAGGAAGTCTGCGACCGCGGCGGCTGTGGCGCCTGCACGGTCTTGATGGACGGCCGCATCGTGAACGCGTGCATGCTGATGGCCTGGGACGCGGTGGGCCACGAGATCACTACGGTCGAATCCTTCGGAACCCCGGAAAAACTCTCGCCGATCCAGGCCGCCTTCCTCGAGTGCGACGGATACCAGTGTGGTTTCTGCACCCCGGGGATGATCGTGAGCTGCACCGCGCTCCTGAAGTCGAATCCCAAGCCCTCGCTCGATGAGACCAAAGCGGCTCTCGCGGGGAACCTGTGCCGATGCGGAACCTACGGGCGCATCTTTGAAGCGGTCGACCAGGCCGCCAGAACCATGGCTTCAGCCAAACCCGCGGCCCGTCCCGCGAAGAAGGGGGAGTAGGTCATGGCTCAGCAACCCCCCGCGCAGACCCCGCCTCCCATCCCCACCGTGAAGATGAAGGCGAAGGCCGGCTTCCCTGGCAACCCGGTCGAGATGGACATCAATCCCGCGGTGGGCGATCTCAAACCCTGGGACCTCGACACGCGTTTCGACGTGATGAAGGGCCGATATCCGCGGCTCGAAGGCCCGCTCAAGGTCACCGGCCGCGCGAAGTACTCCTACGACATCAAGCTCCCGGCCATGCTCTGGGGCCGCATGGTCGGCGCCGCGGTCCCGCACGCCGAGGTGGTGAAGATCGACAACTCGAAAGCTGCAGCGCCCCCGGGCGTCAAGGCGGTCTGGACCACGGAATCGCGAACCGTCCGATTCGCCGGC
>CAZBTT010000387.1:0-5172 GCA_964494295.1 uncultured Acidobacteriota bacterium | reverse complement strand
GTCTGGCCACTGGTTGGGAGGGGCGGCGGCAAGGGCGGCGACGACCTGGTGGGCAAACCGGCGCTACTCGACATCGAGGTGGGAAAGGGGCGGGTCATCGCGTTCGGTTTCGATCCGATTCACCGGTACCAGACGGAGTCGGATTTCCGTCTCGTCTGGAACGCGATCCTCAACTGGAACGACATGCCCCCGACCCCGCCGACGCCCGTCAAGCCGCCCGCTCCTTAAGCGAGAGCCAAATGATCAGGCGCGGGCGCTCAGCCTCACTAGCGAGGGGGAAGGGAAACGAGGCCCAGGTCACGCGCTCGCAACGCGGCCTGGGTACGATCGCGCACGTCGAGCTTGGCGAGGATGTTGGTGATGTGATTCTTGACCGTGCCGTCGGCGAGCCCCAGCCGATCCGCGATCTCCTTGTTCGAGGCGCCTCCCGCAAGCATGCCGAGGATCTCCCGCTCCCGATTCGAGATGGTGAGGATCAGCGCTTCCGCGGTGGGCCTGGCCCCGGTGTCGAGAAGCCGGGCGAACTCGGCGACGACTTTTCCCGTAACCGAACTCTGCAGGAAGGACTCGCCCCGCGCGGCGGCGAGGATGGCGGCCACCAGAGTGTCCGATGAGACATCCTTCAGCAGATAACCCGCAGCTCCTGCCCGGAGTGCGCCAAAAAGACTCGCGTCGTCGTCGAAGGTGGTCAGGACGATCACCGGAATCGTGGACGACGCGGCGCGGATCCGGGCCGTGGCCTGGATGCCGTCGAGGACAGGCATCCTCAAGTCCATCAACACAACGTCCGGGAGGAGGCGGCTTGTCAGCTCGACGGCCTCGGCGCCGTTTGAGGCCTCGGAGATCACGGTGACCTCCGGCCGCGTGGACAGCAGGGTTCGAAGGCCCTCGCGGAAGAGCGCCTGGTCGTCCGCGATGAGAACGCGAACCGGTCTCATCCGGGAAGCTCCATTCGAAGTTCGAAGCCCTGCCCGGGCGTGCTCTCGATGTCCACACTTCCAGAGAGCTGGGTCGCGCGTTCGCGGATTCCGGTGAGGCCGAAACCACCCTCGAGATTGGCTGCGCCCTTGCCGTCGTCACGCACGCACAACCGCACGCGGTCCCCCGGGAGAAACACGAGATCGATGCCGACGCGGCTTGCGCCCGCGTGCCGCCTCACGTTCGTGAGCGCCTCGAGTGCGGTGCGATGAAGGGCCAGAGCCACGCCCGCCCTCAACGGACGCGGCTCCCCGGACACCTGAAAGTCAACCTCCAGACCTTCTTCGCGCGACGCGGTGGCGAGCGAGCGGATCTGGTCGACGGTTCCGTCCACGGTGGAGTCCTCGCGCAGGGCTTTCACCGACTGCCGCACCGCGGTGAGGCCATCGTGGGCAAGGGTCTGCGCCCGATTGATCCCCTGAAGCGCCCGTTCGGGCTCGGTGCGCACAAGCGCGCGCGCCGCCTCGAGATGGACGTGGATCACGGTCAGGTAGTGGCCGAGAGTGTCGTGGATTTCCCGCGCGAGACGATTCCGCTCCTCGGCCGCGGCTAATTGAGCCACCTCGGCGGAAAGGGCCTCGACCCGGTGACGCGCTTCCCGCTCGCGCGCCGCGACCCCGACATAGACCACCACGAACACCACCGCCGCAGTGGCTGACGCGAGGTTCCGGAACCAGTCTGGCCACGAAGGCACCCAGGTGAGATTGCCGCTCACCCCGACGATGACGAGCAAGCACATCAAGACGGCAAGGGGTCGGGGCAGCAGAGCCACGGCCTGGGCGGCCAGCGGCAGGAGGATCAAGGGCAGGAGGAAACCATGCACCATGCCGTTGATGGTCATGCCGATCCAGAACTCGAGAAGCAGATACGCGAGGGAGAGCGGAATTCGCCGGACTCGATGCGCCACCTCGAATCCCCAGATCCCCAGAACCAGGTAGGCGAGGCTCAGAGCTACGAGCGGCCCCACCGGCACGGGCGCCTCACCCCACGCCTTCGGGGTAAGAACGAGAAGAGTGAAGTAGTTGACCGTGACAATCGCGATGAACGTGCGATAACCGGCGATGTCTCCCGTGAAGCGGGAAGCGGGAGCGGGCGTCATGAGCGCAGTATCTCCAAGCATCTGTATCCCGGACAAAGGCACATGACCTGAACATGACCTTTTTCCGATGGTCTCGTTTCCCGGCACTCCGTAGCCTCGGTCGCCATGACCCTTGTCCATGGCCTGTTTTCGTTCATCGCGCTCGTCGCGATTCCGGCCACGCAGCCGCAGCCAGCTCGGGAGATCATCGAACTCACGCGTCTTGATGGTCCGATCGAACTCGATGGTTCGCCCGACGAGGAGGCCTGGCGGCGTGTGCCCGCGCTGCCCCTCACCATGTACAGCCCGATCTTCCGGGGCACGCCGACCCAGCGCACAGAGATCCGCGTCGCCTACGATGCCCTGCATCTCTACGCCGCGGGCTGGTTCTACGACACCGATCCGAGCGCGGTTCGGAAGAACTCGCTCTATCGCGATCGCCTGAGCGGTGACGACACCTTCGCGCTCTACGTCGATCCCTTCAACGATGACCAGAACGCGAAGTGGTTCGGCACCACTCCGGGCGGCATCCGAGTGGATCAGCTCGTCTCCGACGACGGCGCCACCCAGAACGAGAACTGGGATGGCTTCTGGGAAGTCAGGACGAAGATCACGGAGGAAGGCTGGTTCATGGAGATGAAGATCCCGTTCTCGACTCTTGGGTTTCTCGCCACACCCGAGGGCGCCGTGAGCATGGGCCTCACCGCGACCCGGCTGGTGGCGCGAAACGACGAACGGGTCACCTTCCCGGCGATCGATCCCGGCTTTCCGTTTCGCCGGCCCTCGCTCGCGGCCGACGTCGCCCTGCGCCACCTCAACACGCGCAAGCCGATCTACGTGACCCCCTACGTTCTCGGCGGGAGCGCGCGCACGGCGACTCGAGGCGCCCCTTTGACCTCGACCTCCCCGCGGGAGACGGGTCTCGACATCCGCTTCCCCTTGTCGAGTCGTCTGACCGCCGATCTCACCGTCAACACGGACTTCGCGCAAGTCGAGGCTGATGGTCAACAAGTGGCCCTCGACCGGTTTCCGCTCTTCTTCCCCGAACGCCGTCGCTTCTTCCAGGAGAACAGCGGCCTGTTCGACTTCGTCACCGCGGGCGGAGCGAGACTGTTTCATTCGCGCCGCATCGGTCTCACGCCTTCAGGAGCGCCCGTCAGAATCCTGGGCGGAGCGCGTCTGGTCGGCAAGGCGGGCCGTTTTGAGATTGGCGCCTTGAACATGGAGACCGATGGTGAGGGGTCCGAGGGTCGCGAGAACACCGGTGTCTTTCGGATCCGCCGCCCGATTCTGAACAGCTCCTCGACCTTTGGAGTCATGGCGACCACATACCTGAGCGGCTCGAGCCGCAGTGCGTCGCTTGCGGCCGACGCCAGCCTGCGTGTGCACGGGAACGAGTACGTGACGCTGAAGTGGGCGACGACCGCGGATCGTGACGCGCGCACGTCGAGCGGACTACTCGGCCGGAGCATGGTCGACGCGCGGTGGGAAAGACGGACCGGTCGCGGCCTGTCCTACTCCGCTCAACTGAGCCGTGCCGGTCTCGACTATCGGCCGCGCCTCGGCTTCCTGCCCCGCCGCGACTACACCACCGCGAACGTGATCGCGAACTGGTTCAAGTTCACCGACTCGTCACGCTTCTTTCGAAGGATCTATCCGGGCGGCCTCGCGTTCTCGACGTTCCGCAACTCGGACCGCGCGCTCGATTCAGGGCAATACGCGTTCTGGGTGCAGTGGGACACCAAGTCCGGCGGGGGAGGGTGGATCGAGCCCAAGTGGTTCCGCGAGAATGTGGTGACGTCCTTCAAGGTGGGAGGCGTCGTCGATATTCCCGCGGGCGTCTACGATTTCGCCGATCTTCAGATCCAGTACAGTACCGCCTCGGGCGCCCGTCTTCGGACTGACATCGACTTTCGCGCGGGGACGTACTTCGACGGCCGCCGCGTGCAGTTGATCGCCAGCCCCACCTGGACGGTCTCGCCCCATCTGGACTTCGGGCTCAATTACCAGGTCACGCGCCTGCGGTTCCCGGTTCGCAGTCAGTCGGCGGACATCCAGCTCGCCGGCCTGCGGATCCGCGCTGCGGTGGACGCGCGCGCCTCGGGCGCCGCGCTGGTTCAGTACAACTCGACAACCCGGCGACTGGATCTGAATGTCCGTCTTCGCTACGCGGTGAAGGAGGGCACAGACTTGTGGTTCGTCTACAACGAGGGCTTCGATACCGAAACCACGCGCCAAGGGTTCGAGACGCCGGGCGGCCTGCGCTCTCTGGCCCGGGCCTTCATCGTGAAGTACAGCCATACCTTCGGCGGCTGACCAGGCGCCTTTTCAGCCGCAGGCTTGCCGCCTCTGCGGGCGCGCCACGTGTCGCGCCCACCGTTCGCTCTGTTCAGCACAGCTCCGCCGACAGCCGCCCGAAGTGTGTTCCGTGGGTGGCACGATATTTACGCTAATCGTCCGTTAGGCCACTGTCCGTGGGGTCTGCGCCACCCTACACTTTGCCGCAGGAGATAGGTGATCGCCACCTCATTCAATCTGCCCTCGGCCGCTCGGCAAGACATTGACATCGCGCGGCCACTGCACCTCACCCGATAAGGAGCATGCATGACCGCATCACAGGCCGCTTCAACACCCTGGCAGCAGGAGTGGTTTCCGATTCATGGCGCCGCATACCTCAACACGGCGGCGCAGTCGGCCATGCCGCGCGTGTCGCATGACGCGGTTCAGATTGCCCTCGACGCCAAGCGCTATCCGCACCATCAAAGCGACGCCATGTGGTTCGATCTGACGAATCGGCTTCGCCAGTCTCTGTCTAAGCTGATCAACGCCGTACCCGACGAGATCGCACTGACCACGGGGGCTTCTACCGGCTTGCAGGCCGTGGCGCACGGACTCACGTGGGCCCCGGGCGACGAGATCCTTACCGTCGAGGCGGAGTTTCCGATTCAGTACAGCACGTGGCCGCCCATGAAGGCGCGCCAGGGTGTTACCCTGAAGGCAGTCCGGCCGGAGGGGGCCTTCGTGACGGCGGGTGACCTGGTGGCGGCAAAGTCCCGCAGACCCCGGCGGGTGGCGCCGAGCGCTGCGGGCAGTCCTGACGGGTGCAGCGCTGGCAG
>CAZBTT010000386.1:0-5188 GCA_964494295.1 uncultured Acidobacteriota bacterium | reverse complement strand
GCGATCGTGGTTTTGGAGGCGAGACTGTGGCTCAAGCGGCGGGGTTTCCGCTTCTTAGGCGCCGGATCACCTCGCTCAGACGTCTCACGCCGGTACGGATCTCGGCCACATTCGAGCCGCCATACCCAAGCACCAGCCCCTGCCGCTTGGCGGGCCGCGCGTAACACCAGGAAAGCGGCATGGTCCAAAGCTCCTGATCGCCGGCAACGCGGGCCACGTCCTTGTCGTTGAGCCCCGGCGGAAGGGAGACGACGAGGTGCATTCCGGCCTGCTCACCCAGGATCTCGAACTCCTCGCCGAGCATTTCGCGGATCGCGTCGACGAGCGCGCTCCGGCGCTCGCGATAGCGGCGGCGCATGCGCCGGATGTGCAGCGCAAAGTGGCCCTCGCGCAGGAAGTCGGCGAGAACCGCCTGCAGGAAAGTGGGCGGGCTGATATCCATGGCCCGCCGAACGTTCATGAACTTCTCCACGAGATCGGACGGAATCACGATGTAGCCGAGGCGAAGCGACGGAAAAAGAACCTTGCTGAAAGTGCCGACGTAGAGAACCCGTCCGTCACGGTCAAGACCCTGTAGGGCGCCCACGGGCAGGCTCTCGTACCGGTATTCACTGTCGTAGTCGTCCTCGATGATCCAGGCGCTCCGTGAACGCGCCCAATTGAGGAGCTGGAGGCGCCGCGACGCGCTCATCGTCGCTCCAAGGGGATACTGGTGTGAGGGAGTGACGAGAGCCGCGCGGGCCCGGGGAGCGCGTGCGATACCCGCCGCGACATCGAGCCCCTCTTCGTCGACCGGAACGGGCACGACCTTCGCACCCGCGAGGTCGAGCGCGGACCGCGCCCCGTGGTACCCGGGGTCTTCTGTCCACACCTCATCCCCGGGGTCGATGAGCGTGTGGGCGCAGATCGTGAGCGCCTGCTGCGAGCCGCTCACCACCATGATTTGGCTGGCCTCGCAGTGCATAGCCCGCGTGGTTCGAAGGTAATCCGCGACGGCCTCGCGAAAAGGCTCGTAGCCGAGCACGGGTCCGTATCGAAGCAGCTTCGCGGTCAGCCGGTGGGCGTGCCGGGAAAGAAGCCGGCTCCACGCGGCATAGGGAAAGTGGTCGATGGCGGCGTGGCCTATAGCGAACGCGCCGACCCCTCGAAGCCACGGCTTCGAGGGAGGCAACTGCTCGACGATCCGCGCGACCCGGCGATTTTTCGGTCTCGCGGTTGAAAGATCGGCGTCGCCCCGCGAACTCCCGGCCCGTTCACGCAGGGGCAGCGACTCGGAGACATAAGTGCCCGCACCAGTCCTCGCCTCCAGATACCCTTCCGCGACGAGCTGTTCGAACGCGTTGAGAACCGGAATACGCGACAAGCCCAGTTCGTCGGCGAGCGCCCGCGTCGAAGGCATGCGCTGGCCGGCGCGCAGCCTCCGGTCGAGGATCGCGGTCCGGTAACCCTCGTAGATCTGCCGATACAGAGGGGTGGCGCTTCCGCGGTCGAGCACGATCGCGGGCAGGCCGGGAGAGGGACGGGCGGACATCGCGTCCGAGCTTAGATCGGTGGTCATAGAAGCGGCGAATAGATTGGCTATTTGAAGACCACTTCCCCGAGCCTAGCGTGAGCACACTTCAACGGACTGGACGCCGCCAACGGCGTCCAAGCCGTTACCCATAACCATCCGCGCCGTCAAGCCGGCGCTCACCTAAGCCTCGACCCTCAGAGGAAGAAAGCAAGCACATGTTGAAGAAGTTGTTCTCTCTGAGCGCAGCCATCCTGTTGATGGCAAGCTCGTATGCCCTTGCCCAGACGGCAACCGGCAACGTATTCGGAAACGTCACCGACACCTCGGGAGCCGTCCTTCCCGGCGCCTCCGTCACGATTTCGGGCGAAGCGGGGACCCGCAGCACGGTCACGGGAACGGACGGCACGTTTCGTTTTCTGAATCTCGACTACGGCGACTACACGGTCAGCATCTCGATGCAGGGATTCGGAACCTTGAACCGCAAGGTCACGATCGTCACCGGGGCGAGTTCCCAGGTGTCGGCGAGCCTCTCGGTGGGGACGATGTCCGACACCGTCGAAGTGACGGCGGAGGCGGCCCTCGTCGACATCAAGAAGCGCGGCACCAGCACCACCCTCAGCACCTCGGATCTCAAGGACACGCCCAACTCGCGCGATCCATGGGGCATCATGAACCAGGTCCCGGGCGCGCTCATCGACCGGGTCAACATCGCCGGCAACGAGAACGGGCAGCAGGCGGCGGTCGCGGGGAAAGGCTCGATGGCCGGTGACCGGGTATTCTCGCTCGACGGTCTCGTGATTACGGACATGTCGGCGACGGGCGCCTCCCCCACGTACTTCGACTTCGACGCGTTTCAGGAAATCAACGTCAGCACCGGCGGAGGCGACCTCACCATGGCGACCGGCGGCTTCGGAATCAACCTGGTCACCAAGCGCGGCACCAACACCTTCCACGGCGGCGCCCGTTTCCTCGCCACCGATGAGAAGTGGGAATCGAGCAACATCGCGGACTCGAAGAGCCGGATCCTCCTTGGAAACGCGAATCGCCTCAAGGGTGGCGTTGATCATTGCAACGCCGGATCGGGGGAGCGCGACAAGGCGAACTACATCGACTCGATCAAGGACTACGGTTTCGATGTCGGCGGGCCGATCGTGAAGGACAAGCTTTGGTTCTACGGCACCTACGGGAAGCAGGACATCAAGCTCTGCGGCATCGCCGGCAGTCCGGATGACACCGTCCTGCCCTCCTACAACTTCAAGCTCAACTGGCAGGCGGGGAGCAACACCATGGTCTCGGCCTTCTACTTCCTGGGCAGCAAGCAGAAGTTCGGGCGGAGCCCCGGCACCGGTTACACCGAGGCTGACGGCATCCTCTGGGATCAGGACAACGCGGATACCGAAGGCGGCCTTCCCGTGGGCTTGTCGAAACTCGAGATCAACCACACCTTCTCGCCCAACTTCTTCATGTCGGCGAAGGCGGCCTATTACGACACCGGTTTCGGCCTGATCGCGCGCGGAGACAAGACGAAGAGCTTCACCTACGATGACTCGAACGGCACCATCGACGGGACCTTCATCGACTTTCTCGGCATCCGTCCGCAGAAGACGTTCAACGTCGACGGCAACTACTTCAGGTCGGGCATGGGCGGGAACCACGAGCTGAAGTTCGGCTTCGCCTACCGCGACGTGGTGACGAACTCCTCGACCCGCTACAACGGCAACGGACTCGTGGGCCTTTCCTACAACGGCCCCGGCGCCGGCGGTGGCGCGAACGTGGCTGCGGTCTTCCGGGACGGCATCGTCCAATACGGCGGCAAGTACGCCTCGGCCTATCTTGGCGACGTTTTCACGAAGGACCGGTTGACCTTCAACATCGGCGCCCGATTCGACAAGCAGACCGCGAGGAACCTCCCCTCGGAAGCTCCGGCCAACAAATCGTTCCCCGCGCTGCTTCCGGCTCTGAAATTTGCGGGCAGCGATGAAGATCAGATCTCCTGGTCGGACGTCTCGCCCCGGGTCGGCATAAGCTACGCCTTCAGCGAGTCGCGGAAAACTGTTATGCGGCTTTCTCTTGCCCGCTACGCAAGTCAGCTGTCTTACGGCAATGTCACCACCTTGAACCCGGTCGCGGTCAGCAACCTCCAGTACGGCTGGAACGACCTGAACGGCGACAAGTTCGTCCAGCCGGGCGAGGTCCTGCTCTCCAATTTCGTGGCTTCGGGCAACGTCGACCCGAACAACCCGGGCGCGGTGGGCAGCACACCCAACAAGATCGACCCCGATCTCAAGTCGAAGAAGGACAACGAACTCGTGCCCGGCATCGACCATGCACTCGCGGTTAACTTCGCGATCTGCCCGGCCCTCACCTACCGCCAGACCACGGATTGGGAGTACCTGCCTCGGCTGGCCGCTCCTTGCCCCACCGGCGTGAACTGCGCCATCATCCCAGGCTCGGCCTACACCGCCAACGCACCGGTTTCGGCGACTCGGGGTGGCGCCACCTACACCGGCCAGACGTTCTCGCCGAGCCCGGCCCTCGTGAGCGCGGGCGGCTCCGGCCGGTACCGCACGAATCGTGATGGCTACTCGACGCAGTTCAAGGGCCTCGAGTTCACTCTCAATAAGCGGATGTCGAACCGGTGGCGCGGGCGCGTGGCCCTGTCGCTCAACGACTGGACCGAGCACTTCGACGGTCAGCCGGTGAGTGCGACCGGAAGCCCCACCCGTACCGACGTTGCCCCCCTCGAGGACGGCGGCCAGGTTTCGGTGCAGGGCGGCGGGTCGGGTCGAGCGGCGTTCTACTCTTCCTTCAAATGGCAGGTCTTCGCGTCCGCGGGTGTCGAACTTCCCGGGAGCTTCGATCTATCAGCGTCGTTCTTCGGCCGACAGGGCGGACTGCTCCCCGTGATTCTCCGGATCAGCGCGGGAAGCGACGGCACCCAGAACGCCCTTGCCGCAGGGTCGGTGGATGCGCTGCGATACCCGACGCTGACGAATCTCGATCTGCGCCTTGCGCGCAACACGAAGATCGGCTCGGTCACCATCACTCCGTCCATCGAGCTGTTCAACGCTCTCAATAACGGCGTGGTTCTCGGGGTCTTCCGTCAGGCGACCTCGGCTTCGTTCGACCGCGTGGACGACATCGTCTCTCCGCGGATCGTCCGCATCGGCGCCCGGATCAGCTTCTAAGGGGATCTGAGGCGTTACCCGTCCTTGGGCGGCGCGACAGACAGCGTCACGGTCTGTCGCGCCGTTTTTCGCCCGAACTTCGAAACCCATCGCCTGCGGACGTCACCGAACAACATGAACTTCATCTCAATCTCCGATGTCCCCGCCAGGGTCAACCTCCGGGCCACGCTTCTGTCGATGGAACGGACCCTCATTCACAGCGCCCTGATCGCGTGCGACTGGAATCAGCGCAAAGCGGCTACGGCACTCGGCGTCAGGCCGACGACCCTCTCCCAGAAGATGCTGCGCCTGAACCTCCGCCCGCCCACCGACCGATGGGCGGCCCGCCGCGGCCTCGGCCACGCGCAGGTCGCGGGAGGCAGGGAAGCATGAACCTGATGCCTGTCAGCGCCGCTCGCCTCAGCTTCGCCGGCGCCTCGCTTTTCGCCATCCTCGTTGGCGTCCTGCATCTGCTGAAGCCCGACCTCGATCCCTCGTGGCGCTTCAT
>CAZBTT010000385.1:0-5194 GCA_964494295.1 uncultured Acidobacteriota bacterium | reverse complement strand
AAAACCCAAAGATTCTAGCACAGCCATGCTTATTGACCTGATCGCCACCCGCCAAACCAGCTCGTCGGCGCCACCACACCCCTCCCGAGCCACGCCGCCACGCCTCTGGTCAAGCAGCCCTACACCGACCAGGCGAACCTCGGCTTCTCGAAGGCGCTCGGCAAGGACTACGCCTTTGAGGTCGACGCGGTGTACGCCCATGCCCAGGATCTGGGTACCCGCGTTGCCGCGAACGTCCGCATCAACGGCGGGGCTCGTCGTCTCTCGACGTTCCTGCCGCAGTCGGGCGGCGCGAATTTCCGCATCGACATCATGGAAGGCGAGAGCTACTACAAGGGCATAAACCTCGCCTTCAAGAAGCGTTCGGGCGGAAACCTGAGCTTCACCGCCTGGTACTCGTTGTCGAGTTCGAAGTCGAACGCCAGCCTGCGCGCGACCGACGAATTTGGTGAGTTCAACTCGCTCGACGCGTTCGATCCGTTCAACGAAGCCCAGATGGCGCCCACCCGCACCGACGCCCGTCACCGGGTCACGATCAACGGCACCTGGAACGCTCCGGGCGGCTTCCGGCTGTCGCCGGTGTTCCGCTACAAGTCGAAGACGCCATACAACGTGATTACGGGCGTTGACACCAACAAGGACGGGGCCAACTTCGACCTGCCGGCGGGCGTTACCACACTCAACTCCGCACGTGGGGCCGACTTCAAGCAGTTCGACCTTCGCCTCGCCCGTCATGTCACACTCAAGAAGGACATGAGGATCGAGCTGATCGCGGAGGGCTTCAACATCACCAACGCCAAGAATCCGACGAATTTCGTCGGCAGCCAGGCCTCGGCAGCGTTTGGAACCGCCAACCGCTTCGCCGGCGACTTCCAGGCGGGCGAGCAGCGGATGTTCCAGCTTGGCCTTCGGTTCGACTTCTAACGAGTCAGCAGCCGTTTAGTCGTGCGAGGGGGCCCTTTCGGGGCCCCCTCCTTTTTTGAGCCTCCCCCGGGGGTTCCTTGACGCTTTCCTCCCAAGGCGCATAGAATCTCCCGCTTCCCGAAAGTGGGCACCTCCAAAGACTTTGGAGGCGTGAGCCCCGAGAATCGAGGAAGAAAATCTAAGAATAGAAGAGGCTTTACCCTTTCCATGTCCGATGCCGAACTGAACCCCTACGCGCAAACCCCGATGGACCCCGAGGAGTACGAACGTCTCCTTGATATGTATGACGTGAGCTTCAAGAACCTCGCCGAGGGCGAGGTGGTGCGCGGCATCGTTTTGCGCGTGACGCCCATGATGATCGTGGTGGACGTAGGCTATAAATCGGAAGGCGTCATCGCCGCCGAAGAGTTCAAGGACGAGGCCGGCCAGGTCACGGTCAAGGTTGGCGATCAGGTCGACGTTCTGATCGAGCGCACGGAGGATCGCGACGGCTACATCGTCCTCTCGCGCGACAAAGCCGAGAAGATGAAGGTGTGGGACGACGTCGAGCGCGCCTACCAGGAGCGCCGCATCATCACCGGCAAGGTGCTCGATCGCGTCAAGGGCGGCCTCGCCGTCGACATCGGCGTCCGCGCCTTCCTGCCCGGTTCGCAGATCGACATCCGCCCCGTCCGCAACCTCGACGCCCTCAAGGGTCAGGACATCCGGATGCGCGTGATCAAGGTCAACAAGAAGCGCGGCAACATCGTGCTCTCTCGCAAGGCTGTCCTTGAAGAGGAGAACGCGGGCAAGAAGCAGCAGACTCTCGAGGTGCTCGAAGAGGGCAAGATCCTCACCGGCGTGGTCAAGAACATCACGGACTACGGCGCGTTCGTCGACCTCGGCGGCCGCCACGGCCTCCTCCACATCACCGACATGTCCTGGGGCCGCATCAACCACCCCAAGGAAGTCGTCAATGTGGGCGACGAGCTTCGCGTCATCGTCTTGAAGTTCGACCGCGACGCCGAGCGGGTTTCCCTCGGCCTCAAGCAGCTCAAGGCCGATCCCTGGACCACCGTCGCCCTCAAGTACCCCGTGGGCGCCCGGGTCAAGGGCAAGGTTGTCTCCCTCACCGACTACGGCGCGTTCATCGAGCTGGAGCAGGGTGTGGAAGGCCTCATCCACGTTTCCGAGATGTCGTGGTCGAAGAAGCTCAAGCACCCGAGCAAGCTCCTCACCATCGGCCAGGAAGTCGAATGCCAGGTTCTGGGCATCGACCAGGAAGCGCACCGCATTTCCCTCGGCCTCAAGCAGACCGAGACGAATCCGTGGGAGCAGTTCAACGGCAAGTATCCCGTGGGCACCAAGGTCACGGGCAAGGTCCGCAACCTCACGGAATTCGGCGCGTTCGTCGAAGTCGAGGACGGTATCGACGGCCTCATCCACGTGTCCGACATGAGCTGGACCAAGCGGGTGAAGCACCCCTCGGAAGTGCTCAAGAAGGGTGACGACGTCACGGCGGTCGTTCTGTCGATCGACGCCGAGAACCAGCGCCTCTCGCTCGGCCTCAAGCAGCTCGAGACCGACGTGTGGGAGCACTTCTTCAACACGCACCGCGCGGGCGACGTCATCGAAGCCAAGGTCACGCGTTCCACGTCGTTCGGCGTCTTCGCCGAGTTGGCGGAGGGCGTCGAAGGCTTGGTCCACGTGTCCGAGCTCGACGACAAGCGGGTCGAGAAGCCTGAGGATCAGTTCAAGGGCGGCGAGACCGTCAAGGTGAAGATCCTCAAGATGACGGAAGTCGATCGCAAGATCGGCCTCTCCATCAAGGCGGCCAAGAATGAGGAAGTGACCCGCGACCTGCAGGCGCTTCGTCAGTCGCAGCAGGCCGACTCCAACGCGACGACCGCCATGGCCGACGCGTTCAAGGCGCTCACCAAGAAGTAAAGGGGCTCGCAGCGAACAAGTACGCGAAGGCGGGTCCTGTGTGACCCGCCTTTGTTTTCCCTGAAGCGCCCGAAGCCTCAAACAACTCCAAAACACCACCGATGACGCGAGCCGAACTGATCGACGAGATGGCGACCCTGGGGCCGCTTTCTCACAAGCAGGCGGACGTCGTGGTCGAGACCATTCTCGATTCCATGAAGGTCGCCATCGCTCAGGGCGACCGCATAGAGATCCGCGGTTTCGGAGTCTTCAGTCTGCGTCTTCGCCGACCCCGCCGGGCGCGGAATCCGCGCACGGGCGAGCCGCTGGTCTCTTCGGAGCGCCGCGCCGCGCATTTCAAGCCGGGCAAAGAACTGAAATCCATCCTCGCCGGCATGGATCCTGACGCCGCCGAACCGGACGGCGACGAGTAGCTCTTCGAACGGATGCGGTTCACGAAGGCGCACGGGATCGGCAACGACTTCATCATCGTGGGCGAGGCCGATGTGCCCGACGACTGGCCGGCATGGGCCGTGCGTCTGTGTGACCGGAACAAAGGCATCGGCGGGGACGGGATACTGATCGTCGGCGTGGACGCATCGTCGAACGTGGCGCGCATGAAGCTGCTCAACCCCGATGGGACGCATGGGGAGATCTCGGGCAATGGCGTGCGCTGCGTGGCCGCCTATGCGTTTTCCCGAGGCCTTCTTCCCGCGTCCCACACGGTGGTGCCGCATCCCGGCCCGAGGCCGGTCACGGTCGAGCAGACCGGGCCCCGGCAGTACGCGGTTGACACGAACCTCGGTGTTCCCGGCCTCAGCGCCGCGAGCGTGCCGGTGGCGTTTGGAGACCTCGACCGCGTGGTCGACCACGAACTCGAGGTCGATGGGGAAGTGGTGAGCGTCACCTGTTGCTCCATGGGCAATCCCCACACCGCGCTGTTCGTGGCCGAAGGGGAAGCCGAGGCGGCGATGCGCCGACTGGGCCCGAAGATCGAGAACCACCCGCTCTTCCCGAACCGGACCAATGTCGAATTCGTCACCGTGATGTCGAGGCGGGAACTCAGGGTGCGTTTCTGGGAGCGGGGCGTGGGTGTCACCCTCGCCTCCGGCACAGGCTCGGCGAGCGCCCTTGTCGCTTCCGTCCTGACCGGGCGTACGGACCGTGCGGTGACGGTCCACTGCGCCGGCGGAGATCTCGAGGAGTCCTGGGGCGAGGCCGGTCCGCTGCTCCAGCGCGGCGCCGTCGAGATCGTCTTTGAGGGGGAGTGGCTCGGCTGAGGAACCGGCCCCACGGTGTCGTCGGACACACGCTGCGGCGCGTAAGTCTTCAAAGCGCTTCGCGAAAGGTGTAATCTCCCGCCGATCGACCCGGCTGCCCCTGAAGCCGCCCGGGAATGGAGGTTTCCTTTTGCAACGACGCGATCTTCCGCTCGAATTCGTTCGAGTGGTCGAAATGGCCGCGATCGCATCGGCCCAGACGATGGGCCAGGGCGAGCGCAAGTACTCCGACCACGTCGCGGTCGAGGCCATGCGGCGCGAACTCGAAAGCGTCGACATCGATGGGACCATCGTCATCGGCGAGGGTGAGCGGGACGAAGCTCCCATGCTCTACATCGGCGAGAAGGTCGGCAGGGGAGGCGAGTCGGTCGATATCGCGGTGGATCCGCTCGAAGGGACCAACCTCTGCGCCACCGGGTCCCCGAACGCGATCACGGTTCTGGCCGCGGCCGAGAAGGGCGGCCTGCTCCACGCCCCCGACATCTACATGGACAAGCTGGTGGTCGGGCCCGACTCGGCGGGAAAGGTCGACATCAACGCGCCGGTCGCCGACAACCTCAAGTCCATCGCCCGGACCCTCTCGCGCGATATCAAAGACCTCACGGTCATGACGCTGGACCGTCC
This sequence comes from uncultured Acidobacteriota bacterium, assembly GCA_964494295.1. GTDB lineage: Bacteria > Acidobacteriota > Vicinamibacteria > Fen-336 > JAGNNV01 > JAGNNV01. Next base: position 461 of record CAZBTT010000385.1, on the reverse strand, counting down.
GCGCCACGAGAAGCTGATCGCCGACATCCGAGCTGCCGGCGCCCGCATCCGCCTGATCACCGATGGCGACCTTTCCGCGGGAGTATCCGCCGCGGTCCTCGGTTCGGGTGTCCACGCCGTGATGGGAACCGGTGGTGCGCCGGAGGGGGTCCTGACCGCGGCGGCGATGCGGTGCCTGAATGGCGAGATCCAGGCCAAGCTCGTCATGACCAAGCCTTCCGACCGTGAACGCTGCGAGCGCATGGGCATATCCGATCTCGACCGGGTCTTTTATACCCGAGACCTCGCGCCAGGGAAGGACATCAGCTTCGCCTGTGCCGGCGTGACCGACGGGAATCTACTTAGAGGGGTGCGCTTCTTCGGTTACGGCGTCCGAACTCATTGTGTTGTCATGACTACGCGGCCGCACCAGGTGCGGTTCATCGACGTCATTCACGCGCGCGAAAGCGCCGCCACTCGTT
>CAZBTT010000384.1:0-5196 GCA_964494295.1 uncultured Acidobacteriota bacterium | reverse complement strand
AACACCAGGTGTTCGGGACGTGCGCGAAATGTCTGGCTCAATCGACGAAAGAGAGCAGATGAAGCTTAAGGTCACGCGAATCGAACTTCGGCTTCTCAAGATGCCGCTTCGGTTCCGATTCGAAACCTCCTTCGGGGCGGTCAGCGAAAAGTCCTTCCTCCTGGCTCGGGTCTTCACCGAAGACGGGGCCTGGGGTGTCGGCGAATGCGTTGCCGAACACGATCCCTACTACCTTCCCGAAACGAATGGGACGGTCGCCCATGTCATCCGCGATTTCCTGGCGCCCCTCGTCCTGGGTCATGTTTTCGAGTCGCCCGAAGAGACAGACGCGCTGCTCGCGAAGATCCGAGGCCACGAGATGGCGAAGGCGACGCTCGAAATGGCCATCTGGGATCTGTTCGCCCGTGCGAAGGGTGAGCCGCTTTGGCGAACCCTCGGAGGCGATGGTCGCGAGAAGATCTCGGCCGGCGTCTCGATAGGTCTTCAGGAGGACATCCCGGCGTTGCTTGCGAAGGTCGCGACGGAAGTGGCGGCGGGTTATCAACGCATCAAGATCAAGATCAAGCCGGGGAAGGACCTCGCCCTCGTCCACGCCATTCGAAACGAGTTTCCGAAGATCCGCCTGATGGTGGACGCCAACAGCGCGTACACGCTTCAAGACGCGGAAACACTGCGCGCCTTCGACGGCTTCCACCTGATGATGATCGAACAGCCGCTCGCCTGGAACGACATCGTGGAACACTCGAAGCTTCAGCCGCAGATCGCCACCCCGATCTGCCTGGACGAGTCGATCACGAGCAACGCGGCAGCGCAGAGCGCGATTTCGATCGGGGCGTGCGGGATCATCAACATCAAGGCGGGCCGCGTGGGCGGCCTGCTCAATTCGCGGAAGATCCAGGCGACGGCCGCGAAACACCGCATCCCGGTCTGGTGCGGCGGGATGCTCGAGTCAGGCATCGGCCGCCTGGCCAACGTCCATCTCCAGACGCTGCCGGGCTTCACGCTTCCCGGCGACACCTCCGCAAGCCGCCGCTACTTCGAAGAAGATCTGATCGAACCCGGCGTGGTCGTGGACGCGAATGGAACGATCGACGTACCGAACGGGCCGGGCCTCGGCCACGAAATCGTCTGGTCCCGGGTCGACAAGGCGACCGCCCACAAAGAGAACTGGGCGGTCTGACCCGCGGTTTTAACGGCCATCCATGCACAATTCGAGGCTTTGGTCAGATATTCTGTCTGTTGGACTCTGAGAGACCATGGAACAGACTCTGGTTCTGAACGCAACCTACGAGCCACTCGGCGTGGTGTCGTGGCAGCGCGCCATGACCCTGCTCTATCAGGGCAAGGTCGAGGTGGTGGCCAACTACGAGCGGCTGGTGCGCGGAGTGAAGGCTCACGTTCCCCTGCCTTCGGTGCTCCGCCTTCTCCGCCACGTGCGTCTTCGACGCCTCTTCTCCGAAGTGCCTTTCTCTCGCGCCAACGTTTACGCGCGCGATGAGCATCGCTGCCAGTACTGCGGCAGCGAGTTCGACGCCCAGCGCCTGACCTTCGACCACGTGGTCCCGGTAGCGCGTGGCGGGCTCAAGACGTGGGAGAACATCGTCACCTGCTGCATCGACTGCAATCGCCGGAAAGGTGACCGCCTGCCGGAGGAGCGCGGGATGAAGCTCGTGCGCAAACCACGGCGTCCTGATCTTCCCCGGGCCCTCGCCCTGATCTTCGCCAATCGCTTCGCTCCGGACACCTGGCGGGACTATCTCTATTTCGGACGTCGCGGCCAGCCGTCTTATGGAGGCGCCGGTTGAGCCTTAAGGGTGAGCTCGGAACCATGGCGCTCGCGGACATCCTTCAGTGGGTGTCGCAGGGCCGGAAGACGGGAACCCTTCACATCACACGGGGCGCGGTCGAGAAACGGATCTCCTTCTCGGGCGGCGTGATCCACTCCTCATGGTCGAACGACCCGCGTGAGTCGCTCGGCCAGTTTCTCGTCCGCGAACGCCTGGTCACGGAAGAGCAGCTCTTTCGCACGCTCCTGAGGCAGGAAACCGAAGGGCGTCCGCTCGGCGCGCTTCTCGTGGGTGACGGACCGCTTTCCGACGAAGACCTGATCAGGATGCTCACCCATAAAGCGGAGGAGACGATCTACGACCTCTTCCACTGGATGGAGGGCCATTTCGAGTTCAAAGACGGCGAAATGCAGCATGAGGCGCCCTTCCCCGTCGACCTCGATGTCACCAGCGTCATCATGGAAGGCATCCGCAGAATCGACGAGTGGGAGCGGATGCGCGAAGTGATTCCGTCAACCGAGTCGACGTTCACCGCGGTCGGCCAGCCTCAAGATCCAGTGGATCACGAGGTTCTCCTCCTGTGCTCGGAGGGGAAGACGGTCACAGAGATGGCCTTCGCGGTCCGTCGAACCGTTTTCGACACGACGGTGATGCTCTACGACATGCACCGCCGCGGCCTTGTCGAACTCGAAAAACCGGGCGTGTCACGGGATTCGGTGGAGACGGTGGTGCGTATCCAGCGTGAACTCGACCATGCCCGCCAGGCCTCCGATCGGGGCGACTTCGACGAAGCCCTCAAGAGCTACGAAGCGGTCCTGAAACTCGACCCGCTGAACCAGCACGCGAAGAAGGGACTCGTGGTGTCGATCGACGGACGCGGGCGCACTCGCTCGCTGCGTCTCGTCCCGAGAAACAAGGTTCCGAAACTCGCGATCTCTTTCAGCGAACTAACCAAGGAGAAGTTCGACCCGCGCGAGGGTTTTGTGATCTCGCGGGTCAACGGCGAGTGGGACGTTCAGTCGATCCTGAAGATCTGCCCCATGCCCGAAGACGAAGCGATGATCATCTTCGCCCGTCTCATCGAGCGCAAGGTGATTGAGTTTTTATAGACGCATCCGGCAAGCCAGTCTCGACACGTCCTTCTAGGCACTCTTTGCTTTTCTCAGCCAGACAGCTAGCTGCATGCCCGTGTTCGTGCGCTTCATGTACCAGAGGAGGGGCAGGTCCAAGATCGGCGGCGCATAGGTGTCACAAACCATGTGCTGGTGGTACGCCACTTCGTAGCCCAACCGTCTTCCATTGGCGCGAAAGGCGTTGAGAGTGAACTCGTACAGGTGAAATGGCGTGTGCATCGGGCTGACATTGGCTACATAGTCGCTTCCCTGGGCCCAATAGATCCAATTCGCGATGCGGCTGATCAACCAGTTGGAGGAGGGCACCTCTATATGGATCAGCCCGCCGGGTTTTAGCCACGCCAGGGCCTTTTGAATCGACGAGGACGGGTTGTAGAGATGTTCCAACACGGCGCCGAATGTGATGAAATCGAAACTACCGGCCTCATAGGTCACATCCTGAATGCCGCCGAGGCGTATGCGGTTGGGATCGATCCCCATGCTCTCGATGGCCCGGTTCCTGAACGAACCCGAGGGTTCAAATCCATAGGTCTCAAAGCCACCGCGGCCCAGGGCGATCATCGCCTTGCCGAGGCCGGCACCGATATCTAGCGCGGTCATGCCGGGCCGGAAGGGGGCAAGGCACTTGAACCGCTGGATCACGCCGGAAAAGTAGTCGTCGGGAACTTTGAAATACTCGGCCTTCCAGTAGTCCTCGGGGGGCACACCGTAGTGATCCTGAAGATCAAAGGGGATCGGGAGCGGATCAGGGAAGATCAGGCCGCATTCCAGACAGCGCATTATGGTCGTCGTGATGCCTCTCTTCCTGCGGCGCGGGAAGAGCCCTTGGGAGGTGTTGAGCCGTTTGCCCAGGATTCGATGTGCGTTCCGGGACGATCCACACATGTTGCAGATCTCGACCGATTCGAACAGGTAGCGAAGCGTTCGTTGCTCCATCTCGATAATAGTAGTCGCAGAAGCGACCGGTCTCCTCCAATTGCCCGGTGCGGTCGCGGGCTAACTCAATGCTCCCGCGATTGCTCCGTTGGGAGCAAAGAACGGCAAGAACACCCGCGGCCAGCCCCAAATCCGATTCAGAACTAGAGAGGGTAGTCGTCCTTTTCCAGGGCGAGGAAGGCGAGGGAGCGACGGAGCGGGATGGTGGCGACCGGCACGCGGTCGGTGAAACGCGCGACGCCTTCCATGCACGTCGCGAGCATGTCGCCGGTTTCGATGGTGGGCAGGGCCTGACGGGCCGCCGCTTCGATACGGCTCACCGCCCCCTCCGCGAAGACCTGCAGAGCCGCCACGAAAGGCGCGGCCGCGGCTTCGCCGTCGCGTTCGGCCTTCTTCTGGGTACGAAGCAGCGCGCTCTCGAGAGCGTACGCTTCCATCACCACGTCCGCGCAGAAACCCATCACCTCCTGCTGATCCTGTAGCTTCGCCTGGAACTTCTGAGCGGCGAGGCCGAGCAGCATCAGGGAGATCTTCTTGGCGCCCTTCACGAGCCGCGCTTCAGCGGCAAGGAAGCCCGAATCCCCGGCCGAGGGCCGGCCCGCAGGGACCGCCTCGTCCATCAGCGCCATGGCCGCATCGAAGATCGGCAGCGCGCCGGTAAGCGCGCGCTTGATCATCCGACCCGGCACGAGCAGGCGGTTGATCTCATTCGTGCCTTCGAAGATTCGGTTGATCCGCGCGTCGCGGTAGTAGCGCTCAACCGGATAGTCCTCGACGTATCCGGCGCCGCCGAGGATCTGCACGGCTTCGTCGACCACGTGGTCGAGGACTTCCGAGCAGAACACCTTCACCATCGAACACTCGGCGTCGTACTCCTCGATGCGCTTCAGGGCCGTGGCATTGTCATGAGCGCCCTCGAGATTCGCGTCGATCATGCCCGCGGTGCGATAGACCATCGACTCGGCCGCGAAGATCCGGGCCACCGCTTCGCCGATCTTCGACTGAATCAGACCGAAGTCGGCGATCTTCTTCCCGAAGGCGCCTCGCTCCTTCGCGTATTCGCAGGCCGACTTGAGCGCGACCTTGGCCCCGCCCACCGTCCCCGCGCCGAGCTTGAAGCGGCCGATGTTGAGGATGTTGAAGGCGATCTTGTGACCCTTGCCGATCTCGCCGAGAAGGTTTTCTTTCGGAATGACCGCGTCCTGAAGAATCAGGGGCCGGGTCGAACTGCCCTTGATGCCGAGCTTCCTCTCCTCCGGCCCAAGCGACACCCCGGGTGAACCCTTGTCGATGATGAACGCGGTGAAGTGCTCGCCATCGACCTTCGCGAACGTGATGTA
>CAZBTT010000383.1:0-5201 GCA_964494295.1 uncultured Acidobacteriota bacterium | reverse complement strand
GAACTCCACCCGGATCTGCGTGCCGACCGAGGGAGGCGGCTCGAGGTCCTGGGGCTGGAGGTCGTGGATCTCGCTTACGAGTGTCGTCACCACGCCCAGGATGGTGCTCTCCCCGAGAAGATCCGCGTCGACGAGAACGATGCACGTCCACTCGTCCGGCCCGCAGGCGACTTCGCAGAACTTCACCGCGAGGTCCATCACCGGAATCACCCGCCCGCGAAGGTTCATCACGCCGCTGACCCAGGGGGGCGTCTGGGGGACCGGTGTGGGGGTGACATAGCGGATGATCTCCAGGACCTTGGCAAGAGGCAGCAGGTACTGGCCCTGCCCGATCGTGCACCGGAGCATCGAGACGACGGTTTTCTGAGCGGCCGGGGTCGGCGCGGAGAGAGATGGGCGGGTGAAGGTCATGGGTTTGTCTCGGGTCGCCTCAGGCCGTCTGCGTGGCTCGCAGCGCCATCGTGCGCTTCATGATGTCAGGAATATCCAGGATGAGTCCAACATAGCCATCACCCAGAATGGCGGCGCCGAAGATGCTGGTTGCGCTGCGCAGGGCGCGACTGATCGATTTCACCACGACCGGGGCGTCGCCGATCAGGGCGTCGACGATGAGGCCCAGCCGGTGTCCCGCGTGCTCGACCACCACGATGTGGCGATTGAGCGTCCCCTTCGACCCGAGGATCTGCTCGCCAAGTTTGAGAACCGGCACCATGCCCGACGGAAGGTTCAAGAGCCCCGTGCCGTTGGCCTGGAAGGACAGCCCTTCGGGAGTCGCGAGGCACTCCTGGACCATGTCGATAGGAATCACATAGCGATGGTTCGCAACCTTCACGAGAAGCCCGCGAACCACGGCGAGAGTCAAGGGGAGGCGGACCCGGAAGAGCGTGCCGACCCCTGGCTCGGAGTGCACCTCGATCGAGCCGGCGAGAGCTTCGATCGAAGACTTCACGGAATCGAGGCCGACGCCTCTTCCCGAGACCTCTGAAAGTTCGGCCGCAGTGGTCAGCCCCTTCGCGAACACGAGCTGGGCGATCTCGCGATCGTCGCCGGACGCGGGAATTCCGAGGGACTCGGCGCGGCGTCTGATCGCGTCGAGGTCGAGACCACCGCCATCATCCTGGACGTCGATCACCACCTGGCCCGCTGCGGGCGCGGCACTGAGGTTCACGCGTCCGATCGGGGGCTTGCCGATCGCGCGCCGCGTCGCGGGATCTTCGATTCCGTGAGCCACTGCGTTGCGCACGAGGTGCAGAAGAGCTTCGCTCACCCGGTCGACGAGGGCGAGATCGATTTCGACCTCTTCCCCGGAAATGTGCAGCGAGACCTCCTTGCCGAGGCTTTGCGAAGCGTCGCGCGCGGTTCGCCGGTGCGACGCCAGGATGGGGCCGAGGGGAACCAGGCGCATCCGCATGGCGAGATCGGAGAGTTGACCGAGCAGTGGCACCGCCTCCTCGAGCACGGCGCGGGCGGCTTCCGGCATGGTAGGGGAGGAGAGGAGGTTCTCGATGCGCCCGCGGGATACCGAGATTTCGCTTGCGAGTTCGACCAGGGAGTCGACGCGCGCCACTTCGATACGCAGCGTGGGACGGGCCGCCCGGGAATCCTCCGCGGAGCCCTCACGGGTATCCGCCTCGTTTGCCTCCTGGTTCGGGGCGCGGCCCTGGTCGCTTGCGCGTCGTCCTCTCGAGCGGGGTTTCTTCTCCTTCGAAGCCGGCTCGGGCGCCGCTGGAGCGCCGAAGGCGCCGAGGGTCCTGAGTTCGACCGCCAGCGACTCCTGGGCCGGCGACATCTGATCGCCGGGCTGGGCTAGCGGCAATCCATCGCGGAAGGCATCGACGCCCTTGAGCAGGACCCCGATCGCTTCCTTGTCCGCGGGTTGGCGGTTCCGGATTCCCGCCTTGACCGCGGCGAGCGCGTCTTCGAAGGCGTGGGCGAGGTGGGCGATCGAATCAAAGCCGAAAATCCCCGCGTTACCCTTGAGGGTGTGGGCGTCGCGCTGCAGGGCCTCGATCGGGGCCTCGCTCTCCGGATTCCGCTCGAGATCGAGGATCGCCGATTCCATCGTGACCAGGCGCTCCTCCGACTCGGCGAGGTGGACCTGCCGGAGCCGTTCCCAATCGACGTCGTCGTTCATCGGTTGCGATTCCCGATCGGCACGGTCGCGGGCCTCATCGTGTGGCCGCCCTGGCTTCCGGACCGGCGGCGATGGTCGCGATCGAGGACGTAGCCCCGTCGATCGTTTTTACTTCCAGCACTCCGATCCCGCTGCGGAAGCGCAATCGGCGTGCGTTCGGACCGCCCGTGTCCTCGAACCCGACGGTGATGCCGTGCCGGCGCAGGACGGTACGCGCCATCTCCGCATTCCTCTCGCCGAGGCTTTCGCCTTCGGGCACGGAGAGGCGTCCGACATTTGCGCCCCCCACGATTCTCGCCTCCAGATCCGCCGGCCTCGATCCTGAAGCGAAGAAGCACTGCACGAGATCCTCGCAGGAGGTGTCCCCATAGCGACTTCGGTCGCGCGACGAACCGCCCACCGCCAGAAGGAAGTGGTTCATGCCGCCCATGGCCCGGACCCGATCGAAGAGGCAGACCGCAACGCAGGGCCCGAGGATCGTCGTGAGTTCCGACGGTTCGTGGGGGACCGCCCACTGTCCCGGCAGCAGAAAGATCTGCTTCATCTTCTCGCCGTGGAGCGATCAGGCGTTCGAGCGCGAGGCGAACAAGGCCGTGGCCGCATGCGCGGTGAGGAGATCCATCAATTCGATGTCCACGTCGCCGAAGCACCCGCCTTTCTGAGGCAGCAGAGAGAAAAGAACCACCGCCCCCGTCAGTTCCGAGCGCAGGCGCAGGGGGATCACCGCGGTCACTTCCGGAGGCACGGGTGAGGCGGGGAGCGGATCGCGGCCACCGATCCACGGACCGGAGCTGTTGAAGATGTCGGTCACGAAACCGCTGGTCGCGGGAATCTCCTTGATGGCGCAAGGATGCGAGGGGAACTCGCCGATGAGTCTGAGGGCATCGCCCGATCGTTCGAACACGCCGAAGTTCTCGCAACCCACGAGGTTCACGACGATCTCGCTGATGGCGGCGAGCACGTCCGCCCGCTCGAGCGAGCCGTGAAGCTTGAAGGTCGCGACATAGAGGTTCGCGAGGCTCGTGCACTGCTGCTCGACCAGGGCCGAGCGTTCGATGTCGCGGCGGTTCTGGGCGAGCGCCTCGTCGAGAACGTGCTTCAGCTTTCCCCGCTCGGCGCGCAGGGCATCGCGTTCCTCGCGCAGGCTCGACAGTTCCTCGGAGATCTGGGTCTGTTTTTCCTCGAGGGAGGCGACGAGCGACTTGAGGCGCTCGTTCTGTTCGAAGAGCTCCTCGGCGTGCTTCTGGGCGGACGCGGTGAGTTTCTGGACGAAGGCGCTCTTGTTGGGAGGCGTCATTTCGGCCTACTCTCCGAGAAGGGCGCGAACTTTGGCGACGAGCTCGGTCGCGTTCACGGGTTTGGTGACGTAGTCATTGCAGCCGGCGGCGAAACCCTGGGCGACGTATTCCTCCTCGCCCCGCGTGGTGATGAGGATGACCGGGATGAGGCGCGTTGCCTCGTGCTGCCGCAGAGCCCGGCAGGCCTCGATGCCGTTCATCCGGGGCATCATCACGTCCATGACCACGAGGTCGGGCGGGGAGGCAATGGCCTTGTCGACCGCCTCCTGGCCATCCTTGGCCGAGACGATGTTGTAGGGCTGACGTCCCAGGAGCATCGTATTCATCATCAATGCGGTGGGCGAGTCGTCGACGACCAGGAGAGTCTTTTTTGACATGGGAGGCTTGTTTCCGGTGAGTCGTAGATAAGGAAGCGGCTTTGGGGCTGGACGCGGATGATAGTTGAGGTGACGCTCCGTCGGGCAGGGAGGGGTTCGCCCTCTAACCGGCTCCTTCGGGGGCGGGAGCCGGGGCGGCGGCGAGCCTGAAAAAGGTGATCTTTCGCTCGAGGTCGTCGGCGTGCCTCATGAGCTCTTCGGCGGTGGACGCGAGTTCCTCCGCCGCGGAGGCGTTCGACTGGGTCACGTGGTCGACCTGGGCCATGGCCTTGTTGAGCTGAGAGACTCCGCTCGACTGCTCGGCGGAGGCGGCCGCCACCTCCTGGACCACGTCCGCGGTCCGGCGGATCGAGGGGGCAAGCGAAGCGAGCTTCATGCTGGACTGAGCGGCGATGCCGAGGCTCGCGCCGGTGAGCTCGGAAATCTGGCGCGCCGCGTTCTGGCTTCGTTCGGCCAGGCGTCGAATCTCTCCCGCCACCACCGCGAACCCCCGACCGTGCTCTCCCGCCCGGGCGGCCTCGATGGCGGCGTTTAGGGCCAGCAGGTTCGTCTGATAAGCGATGTCCTGGATGATCGAGATTCGTTCCGCGATGGTGCGCATCGCGTCGACCGTCTTGTCCACGGCGGTCGCCGACTCCTCGGCCTGGGTGGCGCCGTGGAGAGCCATCGCCCCGAGGTGGCGGATGCTTTCCGCGTTCTGGGTGATCGACGCGCTCATCTCTTCAAGACTTGCGGTGCTCTCCTCCACCGAGGCGGCTTGCTGCGCCGTGCCGTGCGACACGGAGTTCGATGATGAAGCCAGATGCGAGGCGGCAAGACTTAAAGACTGGGCTGCGGACCGCAACTCTCCGAAGGTGGTGGTGAGCCGTTCCGCCATCTCGTTCCAGGCACGGCTCAATCGGTCCCGGTCCGAGCGAGGTTGCATACGCTCGGTCAGATCGCCGTTCGCCATGCGATGTGCGCCGGCTTCGACTCCCTTGAGAAATCCGAGCAGATCCTCACAGACGCGATGCAGCTGGCCGACTTCGTCCTCGGAATGGTGGGCGGGAAGCTCCCGGGCGAAGTCGCCCTGGCCCACGGATCGGAGAACTTCCGTGACCCGCGTGAGCGGCGTCGCGATCTGGGAAATCAGGAGGCGGGCCTGGTAGAACGAAACGATCGCGATGAGAACGACCAGGGCCCCCGCGACGTACCGGGTGCGGGAGAGAGCGGCCGCCCCTTGCGCGAGGCCGGCTTCGGCGTCGACTGAACCCTCCTGCTGCATCGCGCGCAGGCCGGTGTTCACCCGGGTGAAAGCCTGATCCATCTGTGCCATCGCCGCCCCGGCCTCATTCGATGCGCTCTGGAGAAGCCGGGTGTCTCGCGCGGCAAGGGCGGCATTGCGGTTCCGCG
>CAZBTT010000382.1:0-5225 GCA_964494295.1 uncultured Acidobacteriota bacterium | reverse complement strand
CTCAAGAACCTCGCCGGCAAAGCCGAAGACGTCACGGGCCGGACCGCGCCCAAGGGGCCGGGTAAACCGGGCGGCATTTCGCCCTCGAAGATCACGGTCACGCAGGCGCAGACCGCGGATCAAAACGCCTCGCTGCAGGGCGGAGGCGACGGCGGCGGCCTCGTCATTGAAGAGCTGCTCGGCAAGGCGATCAAGTCGAACGTCGACATGGCCGAGGTTCTCTCGAGCGTCGTTCAGGCCGTGAACAGCGGTCTTTCCGCCATCCTCTCCCACGCGGATCTGGCTCTCCTCTACAAGGAAGACATCAAGCGCAACGCCGCGATCGCCGCCATCAAGCGCGAGGCCGATCTCACGCAGCGCAGGGTGCAGGCGATCTCGACCGGCGGCGCGCTTCCCGCGTCGTCCGTGCCCAGCGCGGGCCCCGCCACACGATTGGCGCAGCAGGTGAGCGCGCAGCGTCAGGCCGCGGGTTCCCCCCTTCCTCCGCCGAAGTCGGTGGCGCCCGCAGCTCCGGGCGCCGCGCCTGCTCCCGGTTCTCCCGCGGTGTCGCCTCAGCTCGAGGCCGCGCTCAAGGAAGGCGTCCGACTGGCTCAAAACGGCCTGTCCGCCGCCGGGGGCACGGTCGAGTTCGCGCAGATCGCGGGCGATCTTCCGCTCTGCCCGCCCGCGCACGTTTCGAAACTCGTGAAGGCCGCGGTGGAAGGTGCGGCCGCCCTTGCCCCGTCCGCGAAGATCAGCGTTCGTTCGGAGAAGAAGCCGGTTCTTCTCAAGAGCCGCGACGGGTCGGAGACCAAGCGTGATTTCCTGATGCTGATGGTGGCGCAGCCCGCCATGATCCCGATCGAGGAACAGCAGAAGATTCCGACGGGCGCTGGAGCCGGCGCCCTGGGCGAGGCCGGCAAACTGGTGCGTGAAGTGGGTGGGTTCACCCGGTTCGCTCCCACCTCCGCCGGCGGCACGGAAGCCCGCTTCTTTTTGCCGATGTAATCCGATCGCCTGCGGGGCGACCGAATTACTTCTGCCCGCCGCTAGGCCGAAACGGCCTTCAGGCCTTCGGCCACCGCGTCTGAGGTGATGTCCCAGTTGTCGCGATCGAAGACGTTCTTGCCGTCCTTGAAGAAGATGATCTGGGGCGACTCGTGTTCGATGCCGGTCAGGGTGGCGAGGTGATCGCTCGCCGGGCGCGCTTCGACCACCTTGATGATCCCGAGCTTCAAATCCTCGCGCGGATCGAGCAGGGCCTGGATGTGAACGAACGTCTCCGGTGTCTTGTGGCACACGCCGGCCTTCAAGATGGCGGAAGTTGGGTTCTCTTTGAGGAAACCGTCGACCTCGGCAGGCGACGTTAGAAACGAAGTACGGTCTTTTAGAGGCATGAGGGCAGTGTAGTTCGCTCAGCGTTTCACGGTCTGTGCGGCACGGAACAATTCATCGGCCGACTGCAACGTGATGTTGCGCAAGCGGTCTGGATAGTTCGCGGGAAGTCCCTTCAGGAACATTCGCACGGTCTCCGCCACATCGGCGGTCTGATGGCCTCCGAGGGTCGCGTCCAGCCAGCGTTTGGGGAAGAAGATATCGCCGGTCTTCTGAATGTCCCGGAGCATCTCGAGACTCGGCTGCACGTACTTCTTTGCGGCGGCGGCGCGAAGCGGATGGTGCAGGTAGTTGAGCCCCTCGAGGACCCAGGGCTCCCGTCGTCGATTCGCCACGTCGCGCAAAGACGCGAACCAGCGGTCGCGTTCCAAGGGGTCGGCCGAAAGCGCCGGCATCACGAACTGGAAACGAGCCCGCCGGTCCGGATTCTCGACCCGCGACAACTGAGCCTGAAGGATGTCGTGGCCGCGGTCCGCGCTCCGCACCGCAAGATCGAGAGCGAGCGACGTGTAGTCCGTCTCCGCGAGAGGCAGGCCCGGCACGGATTCCTTCTTTTCCCAGATCCGTTCCAGCCACTGAATCGTGGGAGGAGTCACCGCGACATTGCGAAGCGCTCCGAACCAGGACGCTTTCCGGCTCGGCGTGCCCGCTTGTGAGAGGCCCTCGCGGAGGACGCTTTCAAAACGCTCCGCGTAAGCCGTGCGGCCGGTCGCGTCCAAAAATCGCCACCACGCATTCGACGAGTAGCCGAGCACGCGCGAGGTCATCTGTTCGTCGGTTTCTCTCGGCAGGGCGCGCAGAGCGAGATCGAGAAACGCGTTGGGCCTCACCTGGCCGTCGAGCAGCGCGTCCCACAATGTCACCCAGGCGCTGCCGCGGGTCAGGGGATCGTCGAGGTCCGGAAGATTTGTCATCAGCCAGGCCAGCGTGGCCCTGTCCAGTGTGAATCCGCCATAGGCCCATCCGGCCGCGTTTGGCAGCACGTAACGAGGAGCCGGCCAGCCGATCCCTTGAGGCACTTCAACCTCTCGACCGTTCATCTCAACGATGAGCCTTTGCTCGGACCCAGGCCCGCCGACAGCCACGCGCAACTGCTGCGGCCAGATGCGACTACGTCTCCACGGATCGCGCTGACGAAATGCGAGGAGCGCCACCTTGCCGTCCTTGACCTCCAGGACGGTTTCGATCGTCGGACGGCCGGGCTCTTCAACCCACGCCTTGCTCCAGGCCACCAGATCCACGGGCGTGCGCGCGTCGAGCAGGACGATCAGATCCGCCCACGTCGCATTGCCGAAGGCGTGCGCCTTCAGGTACTCGCGCAGGCCGTCGCGGAAACTCTCTTCGCCGAGAAGCGCTTCGAGGTGCCGCATCACGATCGGCGCCTTCTGGTAAATGATCGCGCCATACATGCTGCCCGCTTCGTTCAGGTTGCCGAGCTGCTGGCGGATCGGATTCGCTCCGGGCGTGCGATCGACTTCGTAGGCGGCGGGATAGTGCGACAGCAGAAACCGCAGTTCATGATTCACGGTCGGGAACGAAGGGTTGACGATCTTGGCGGCCATGAAGTTCGCGAAGACCTCCTTCATCCACACGTCGTTGAACCAGCGCATGGTGACGAGGTCTCCGAACCACATGTGCGCGGTCTCGTGCGCGATCACCGACGCGCGACCGAGCAGCTGGTTCTGGGTCGCCGATTCGTCGAGCAGCAGGCCCGGGGCGTTGTAGAGAATCTTGCCCGCGTGCTCCATGCCTCCGAACTGAAACGCGGGGATCGCCACGAAGTCGAACTTGCCGAAGGCGTAGGGAATGGCGGTGTAGCGCTCGAGAAACTCGAGGGAGCGAGCATGCAGATCGAAAACCGCCTCGCGATTGCGCGCCACCTTCGCCGCGTCGGTTTCGCGGTGGAACATGCGGAAAGTGCGGCCGTTCCGCACCGCGGTCTCGACCTTGAAGTCGCCCGCGATGAAGGCCACGAGATACGTGGGCAGCGGCTCAGTGTCCGCGAACGTGACCGTCACGCGGTCGCCGGTCGTCGTCCGTGAAAGCTCCGCGCCATTGGCGGCCGACTGCCACTTCGCCGGGTGTTCCAGCTTCACCGTCCATCGTCCCTTCAAGTCCGGCTGATCGAACACCGGAAAGGCCAGTCGCGCCCGCGCGGGCACGAAGAGGGTGTAGAGGAAATCGGCGCTGCGGTTGAGCGAGGCGTCGCCCGCGTTGAACTCGATGTGGATCTCGTTCCTGCCCGCGACCAGAGCTTTCGCCGGCACCACGATGTGGCCGTTCACGTAGTCGAAGTCCGAAGGCCGGCCGTTCGCGACGACCGACTTGACGTGCGCCCGACTGGTTTCGAAGTCGAAGACCAGCGGAGACGAAGCATCCTTCAGCTGGAATCGGATGACGATCGCACCGGTCAGAGGGGACGACAACGATTCAGGAATCGACATGTCCAGCTCGTATCGAAGTCCACTGATGTTCGCGGCGCGATGAGTCGCGATTTCCAGGGGGACGCCCGCGCCCGGGGTCGCGGTTTGAGCGGAGACCGTGGTCACGAAGATCGTCAGGCCGGCAAGGGTCAACAGGACACGCATGGTGGCGCGGATTGTAGATCTCAGGCGGGCTTAGACTGCGCCGCACCATCCCGTTTCAAAGAGGAGCTTCCATGCGTCCAACATCACCCCTCGCTCTGGCCCTCGGTCTGTCCTTTCTCGTGGCCGCCTCCTCGCAGGCTCAGCCGGCAAGGCCGGCTTCCGGCAAGCCTCCCGCCATCGAGGAGAAGACCGCGAGCATGAAGAAGCTCGACGGATTCATTCCGACCTACTGGGATGAGGCCGAAGGGAAGCTCTATCTGGAAGTCTCGACCTTCGGTGTCGAGATGCTCCACTACAACGGCTTCGCCGCCGGCCTCGGATCGAACGACATCGGCATCGACCGCGGCGCGCTCGCGGGCACGCGCATCGTGATGTTCGAACGCGTGGGTCCGAAGGTCATGCTGGTGGCGCCGAACTACAACTTCCGTGCGACCACCGACAACCCGGCGGAGCGTCAGTCCGTGAAGGACGCGTTCGCGCGGTCAATCCTGTGGGGCTTTACGGTGGCCGCCGAGTCGTCCGGACGCGTTCTCGTCGACGCCACGTCTTTCCTCGTGCGCGACAACCTGAACCTCGCGCCCCGCCTGCGACCTGGCACGTATCGCCTCGATGAATCCCGCAGCGCGGTCCATATGGCCGGCACCTACAACTTCCCCAAGAACACCGAGCTCGAGGTCGAACTCACGTACGCGCTCCAGCAGCAGGCGGGTCCGCCCCAGGGAGGGGCGGCGCCGGGCCCGGGACAGAATTTCGGCGGCGGCGGCTACTTCGAAGGCGTGCGTGATGTCGCGGCCACCGGTGAGGCCGCGAGCGTGCGCGTCCATCACACGTTCGCCGAACTGCCCGGCCCCGGCTACAAGACCCGCGATTTCGATCCGCGCGCCGGTTACTTCGGCCCCGATTTCCAGGATCGCTCCGCTCCGCTCGGATCGCCTGCGGAGAAGCGCTACATCGGTCGCCACCGCCTCGCCAAAGTCGATCCGAAGGCGAAGGTGTCAGATGCGGTCAAGCCGATCGTCTATTACCTCGATCCGGGCACACCCGAGCCCATCCGCAGCGCTCTCCTCGACGGCGCGAGATGGTGGAACCAGGCCTTCGAAGCCGCGGGCTATCGAAACGCGTTCCGTGTGGAGATGCGTCCCGAAAACGTCCACCCGCTCGACATCCGCTACAACGTCATCAACTGGGTCCATCGCTCCACCCGAGGCTGGAGTACCGGCGGCTCCGTTTCCGATCCGCGCACCGGAGAGATCATCAAGGGGG
>CAZBTT010000381.1:0-5227 GCA_964494295.1 uncultured Acidobacteriota bacterium | reverse complement strand
CCGCGCGGCCCCTCGGTATTCCGTCGCGGCAAGTGGTCTTTTCGGCGTTCCTGCTGCTTGGTGTCTTGACCGCACTCGCGGGGATCCTCGGCGCAGTGCGTTTTCCGCAAGTCCAGACCGGAGCGGGCATGGGCTTCGAGCTGAAGGTGATCGCCGCGGTTGTGGTGGGCGGCGCTTCGGTGAGTGGAGGACGCGGGTCACTTCTCGGCACGCTCGCCGGTGTCGCCTTGCTCGGCACTCTGGGACCCGCGCTGACGTTCCTGAAAGTGAGCGCGTTCTGGGAAGAGGCGCTGCAGGGCGCCATCATCCTGATCGCGGTGGGCCTCGAAGGCATCCGGCATGCGCCTCAAGGTTCGCCCGCGCGTCCTCGCGGAACTCATCAGCGGTCGAAGGCGGCATGACCCGGCCCTGGCGTCACGAAACCATCGTGCTCGGTCTCTGGATCGCCGAGGTGGCGCTGTTCTCCGCCATCGGTCACAACTTCGCGACACCGGGGAACGCGCTCGAGGTCGCGCGCATCTCCACCGAGGTGGGCCTTCTCGCCATCGCCCTCACTCCCGTAATCGTGAGCGGCGGTATCGACCTTTCGGGCGGGTCGCTCATGGGCTTGTCCGCGGTGTTGTGCGGGATGTTGTGGCGCGACGCCGGGTTGTCCATATGGACGAGCGCCTTGATCGCGATCGCCACGGCGGGGGTTGGCGGTCTTCTCAACGGCGTCTTGATCGCGCGCCTCCACCTGGCGCCACTCATCGTGACTCTTGGGACCTATTCGCTTTTCCGCGGCCTTGCCAAGGGACTTACCGGCGGCGTCGAGACGTACACCGATTTCCCGAAAGAGTTCCTCTTCCTTGGGCAGGGCTATCTGGGTGGCGTGATTCCCGTCCAGGTCCCGTTTGTGATCGCCATCGCGGTCGGCTTCTGGATCCTGCTGCATCGAACCACCATCGGCCGCGCGATCCAGGCCATCGGCTTCTCACCTGACGCGGCCCGATACGCCGCAATCCCGGTGGGTCGACGCCTGGGCCTCGCTTATCTGCTGTCGTCTCTCGCCGCCGGTCTCGCGGCCGTGCTGTATGTGGCGCGGGTCGGCCAGGCGAAAGCGGATGCCGGCACGTCGTACGAACTCATGGCCATCACCGCCGTGGTGCTCGGTGGCACATCGATCTTCGGCGGCCGCGGCACGATTCACGGCACGCTCCTCGGCGTCCTCGCCATCGCCACCCTGCAAAACGGCCTGCGACTCGCTGACCTGCCCGTCGAGCTTGCCGGCATCCTGGCCGGCGTTCTGCTCATCGGATCGATCGCTCTCCCTCGTCTTCTCTCTCTAAGGAAATCTTCATGAAGCGGATCACACTCGGTCTTGCCCTGGCCCTCATCGTCGCGTCCGTGGGTGGATGCCGTCAGTCGCCCAAGGAATTCACGGTCGCGATGATGCCCAAGAACAAGGGCAATCCCTACTTCGTGAGCTGCCGCAAGGGTGCCGAGGAAGCGGCGAAGGAATTGAACGTCAAGCTCCTGTGGGACGGTCCGACCGAGACCGACCCCGCGAAGCAGAACGAAGTCGTCGAGACCTGGATCACGCGGGGAGTCGACGTGATCGCCGCGAGCGTCGAGAACCGCGAAGGCCTCGCGACCGTCCTCCGCAAGGCTCGCGAGAAGGGAATCAAGGTGGTGACGTGGGACGCCGACACCGCGCCCGATGCGCGGGATCTGTTCGTGAACCAGGCGACGCCCGAAGGCATCGGGTTTACCCTTGCCGACCGCGCCGCGGAACTCCTGGGCGGCAAGGGCGAGTTCGCGATCATCACCGCGTCGCTCACCGCCGCCAATCAGAACGAGTGGATCAAACACATCCAGGCGCGCCTCGCGGAGAAACACCCGAACATCACGATCGCGGCGATCCGCCCGAGCGACGACAAACAGGAGCAGGCCTTCACCGAGGCTCAGAACATCCTGAAGGTTTATCCAAACGTGAAGCTGATCATGGGCGTGAGTTCGCCGGCTGTTCCGGGCGCGGCGGAGGCGGTGAAGCAGGCGAACCGCCCCGACGTCAGGGTCATCGGTCTCGCGCTGCCCAACGCCTGCAAGCAGTACATCCACGAAGGCTGGATCGACTCGATCGTTCTGTGGAACACCGGCGACCTCGGCTATCTCACGCTACAGGTGGCGAACGCGCTCGGCAGAGGCACGCTAGACGCGAAGAGCGGAGCGTTCACAGCAGGCCGTCTGGGAAGCATCAAGGTCGTTGGCGACCAGGTGATCCTGGGAACCCCATTCATCTTCAACAAGACCAACGTCGACCAGTTTGATTTCTAGTCCTCCCGCGCCCGGTGAGTAGCTGCGGACGATGGGCCTTGGCTCGCCCTCACATTCGCGGCCCGCATGGCGTCTTCTATGCGATGGAGCGAAGCTGCCGCTTCGCCAAGCTCTAAGAGGAGCCTTGCGGTCCGCTCGTTCAGGCGAGGCCCATCGCCCTCCGCAACTCAGGTCCCGCGCTTTATATGAAACACCTCCCGCAGTTCGCGGGACACCGGGGAGTGGTCGGGATTCGACGGCATGATGTCGCGCATGTGGGTCCACCACCTTCGGCACACCTCGGTTGAAGCGATCGCGGCCCACCTCTCGTCACTCTCGATCTCCGCGTAGCCGAAAAGGTCCCGCGACGAATCGTCGATGAAGATCGAGTACGTGACCACACCGTGCGCGACGAGCGTCTCTTCGAGTTCCTTCCAGATGGGCCGATGACGCCGTTCGTACTCGGCCTCCTGGCCCGTGTGGACCGACATGCGGAACGCCTTGCGAATGGCCACGATGTTCTCCTCGGAAGAAGACCGAACTAAGAGGCTCGCTCGAGCACAAACGACGCATACGGCTTCAGGGCCACGCGGCCGGTCAGCAGCGACCCCCCGATGACGTCGCGCAGACGCAACGCGCCCAGATCGACGCTTTGTTCCAGGTTCTTGAAGTTGTGCAGGAAGATGAACGAGCGGCCGCCCCCCGAGCGCTTCTGTGCTGTGACACCCTCGGGCAACTCGGCATCCAGACAGCGCTCGAGACCGAGTTCGCGAACGAGTCCCGTCGCGAGGGCATCATGGAACGCATCCGTGGCCGGTCGTGCCGCGAGGTAGTAGACCTTGCCCGTTCCCTGAGCGTGAACAGTGAGGGCCGGCCGCCCCGCCCAGGCATCTCCGGTGTAGGTGGCAAGGGCCCGCGCACCCTCGAGATGAACGAGGTCGGTGTACTCCCGCACCGCATGCTCGCCCTGCAGGCCAAGCGCGTTCCCTGCTGAAGCGGCGATCCTCTGTTTCGTATCGGGATACAGCGAGTCGATCTCCTCCGCCCAGACGCCGGCCAGCTCGCGCAGCCCTTCACCCGGCCATCCGCCCCGAAGCATCAGATCGTTCTCGTCGACGATTCCTGAGAGGTAGGTGAGCAGGAGCGTGCCGCCGCCCCGCACGAAGGTTTTGAGCCGGTCCGCGACACCTGGCTTGAGCATGTAGAGCATCGGGGCCACGACCAGCCGATAGCCCTCGAACGGGCTCAGGCTTTCGATGATGTCCACCGGCGCGCCGAGCTTCCAGAACGGGCGATAGTGATCGAGCCCGGTGTTGACGTACTCCTTCTCGAAGCGCGAATTGTTCCCCGGACGTCGCGGTCCTTGCGAATGGCTGATCGCCCACCGCACTTCCCAGTCGTGGATCAGGGCCACCTGAGGCCGGACTGTGGTACCCACCACGGGATCGAGCTTCGGAAGTGAGGCGCCGTGTTCGGCCACATCGCGGAACACGCGCGTGTTCTCGTCGCCTTCGTGACCGACGACCGCGCCATGGAACTTCTCGAATCCGCCGAGGCCCTTGCGCCACTGGAAGTACATCGTGGCGTCGGCCCCGTGCCCGATCGCGAGCAGCATCTCCTGTCGGTGTTGCCCGGGACGCTTCAACTGCGGCGTGGGCTGCCAATTCGTGTGGCTCGGCGTCGACTCCATCAGGATGAAGGGAAGGCCGCCTTTCATGGACCGGAACGAGTCGTGGTTGAAGGAGATGGAGACCGCTTCTCGCCATCCTTCGTCGCCATGCATGAGCGGGTACGCGTCCCACGACATGCGATCGGAGATCGCCGCGAAACGCCAGTAGTCGAGGCCCTGGAACGACCGCATCATGTTGGTCGTCACCGGAAGCCCCGGGGTCGCGGCCTTGAGCGGCGCGATCTCGTTCTTCATGAAGTCGACGGTCTGATGGGTGACGAAGCGATCCCAGTCGAGGTTGAGGCCGTCGATCGGCGACTGTCGCGGATCGATTTGCTCGAAGGACTGGAAGGTCAGGCTCCAGAAGGACGTCCACCACTTGAGATTCAGGGTCTCAAGAGACCCATAACGCGCGCGCAGCCAGTCTCTGAAGGCCCTGAGACAGAAGTCGCAATAGCAGGAGCCGCTGTACTCGTTCGAGATATGCCACCCCCCGAGCGCCTTGTGGCTGCGGTATCGCTCGGCCAGCTTGCGGTTGATCAGCGTTACCTTCTGGCGGTAGACGGGAGAGGTGAAGCAGTGATTGTGACGCGCGCCGTGCGGCTCGCGCCTTCCCTGGCCATCGATCCGACGCACTTCTTCGTACTTCTCGGACATCCAGCGCGGCTTGCCGCCCGAGGGCGTGGCCAGGAACGCATGGAAGCCGCGCGCGGCCAGACCGTCCATCACCTTGTCGAGCCACTCGAAGTCGAACCGGCCCTCCTCGGGCTCGAGACTGCTCCAAGCGAAGATCCCCACGGAGAAGGTGTTGCAGCCGGCTTTCTCCATCAGGCGCAAGTCCTCGTCGAGGATCCTCGGCTCGTGCCGCCACTGCTCGGGATTCCAATCCCCCCCATGAAGGATGTGAGGGAATCCCCTGATGATCGGCGGATGCAGCCCCTCCCGCGCTCCGACCGGGGGACTTTGAACCGCGCCGAGGACACCCCGCGACTGTAGGGTGAGAAGGCCCGAAGCCGACAACGATGTGGAAAGGAAGCGCCGTCGCGGGAAGGTCACATCGTCTCCTTTGATCAGTACGCCGCCAGCATAGGTTCGGCCCGATCAAGAAGAACTGACCAGAACTGGCGATGCGTCGCGGGAGTTGCCGCCTCGAAGGTCAGGGTTCGTCGGCGGTGGGGCCGTAGACCTGCGGAACCGTTGAACCCAACGCGCGAAGGTAGGGCGTGCTCTGCCCGAGGTGGTGGATGAAGTCGAAGATAAACC
>CAZBTT010000380.1:0-5227 GCA_964494295.1 uncultured Acidobacteriota bacterium | reverse complement strand
GGTGACACCCGCGGAGAACGCCGCCTTCGCGTACTGCATCATGAAGCCGATGCGATCGCTCTTGGCCTTCCAGGCGAGGCTAGCCACCCGGCCGAACTGTTCCGTGAACCGGTCCACAAGCTGGTTGCCCTCGACCAGGTCGAAACTCAACTCGAACTTCTTGAACGGAGACTGCAGCTGATCGATCCCGCCCGGGGTGAGTGTCGGGAATGTCGGAGCCGTGTACTGCAATCCCATTCCCGACTGTCCAAGCGATCCCCAGCTCACGCTCGGAAGCGTTTCGGTGAACCCGAGCCCGGCGCTGCTCAACGAACCCCAGTTGACGCTCAAGGAGCCCGGACTGAAACTCCAGGACATGAGGGGACATGTGTTGAAAAAGTTCCAGAAGTCCGAGGTCACGGAGCAGGGCCAATAGATCGAAGGCGGCGTGAAACTGATGGATGGGGCTCGGTTATCGGTTCGAACGAGGGATCCCGCGCTGAAGGAGGGTGCCACGAAGCCGGGGTGCGTGAGGGACCCCGTCGATCCACCGGACAGCGTCGGCGCGGTGAACTTCAGCCAGTCCGCGACGGGGTTCAGTTCGACGTTGAGCTTGAACAGGTCGGCCGGATTGGCTTGCACGCCAATGGCCGCCATGCCCGTGAAGACGTTCGTGACGTCGAGGGGCGACACGCCCTCGATCCGGCCCGTGATCTTGTCCTGGCTGTTTTCGTCCCGCTCGTAGAACGTCACGTAGTTGTCGTTGGTGTTGATGCGGTTGCCGAAGCCCGGCACCGGGAGGGGGCTGTGGCTGTTCAGGACTACTGCAATGCCCGCGGTGTTGTGATGGGACGTATCCGCCTCGGACGCGGTGGCGCGCTGATTCTCCACGACGAGCACGTGATGGTCCGGCACAAAAGGAAAGGCGACGCCGACGATGTCCGAATCGGGTCCAGCCACATCCGCGCTCAGCTTCAGCTTCCCCGTCGCCGATGGACCCGCGGGCCCCACAGCACCGGTATCGCCCTTGTCGCCCTTGGCGCCGGTCGCTCCCAGGGGCCCCTGGGGTCCCTGGATCCCCTGGGGTCCCTGGATCCCCTGGGGGCCCTGTGCTCCCGTGGCGCCGGCAGCGCCGGTTTCCCCTTTGTCGCCCTTCACGCCCTGGACCCCCTGCGCCCCCTGTGTCCCGGTCTCGCCCGGCGGTCCCTGAATCCCCTGCGGACCCGGCTGCCCCACAGGTCCTGACGCACCCTGCGGACCCGCCGCACCGGCTGGGCCCTGGGGTCCCTGAGCGCCCGGCGCCCCGGTCTCGCCCGGCAGTCCCTGAATCCCCTGCGGGCCCGGCTCCCCCGGAAGACCCATCTCCCCATTGGGACCCACATCTCCCCGGTCACCTTGCGGCCCGACTGCGCCAATGGTCGCGATAAAGGATGTCTCCCGCTCCGGCCCGTCCTCTTGAACATCCCCATCCTTATCCCGCTTTTCCGGATTCTTGTCCCGGTGGCCGTTGGAGCGAGGGCGGAAGACGGTCATGAGGTAACTCCCTGGCTTGAGACCCGGCGGCATCTGAACGAGGATCTCCGTATCCGACCAGAAAAGCAGGGTCATCGGCCCGCGGTTGAGCGTGACGCGGCCCGGATCGATGCCGAAGCCGGCGCCCTCGAGGGCTAGCGTCTCGGCAACGAGGTCGGGCGTGGTGTTCACGACCGCCATCTGGCGACCCTCGTTGCCCTTCCTATCCTTATCCTTCTCCTGGGTGCCGGCCCAGGAGCCGGTGGCGAGCGCCAGCACCAGAGCCGTCGCAAGAAAGCGTGATTCGAAACGCGTCATATGAATCTCCCTGAGGTCAGTACGACAAGACTGTCTATCTGCTAATGCGGGAACGGACCTCGGGAGTTGTCACGGTTCCAGGAAATTTCTTGAAGCGACGCGTCTATTCCAACCCGGCCCGCCGGGCGAAATCCGCCCATCGGGGATCGGCACTCAGGCTCTTCACCCGCGGGTCGGCCTTCAGGTAGGGGATGTTGTTGGCGCGAGCCGCCCTGGCGATGTCCAGCAGCCGAAAGGCCTCGTCCTTGTTGCCGAGCGCCGCCTGCACCAGGGCGAGGTTGAGGGGCTGCGTGTAGCCGGGCCGATCCATGGCGGTCAGCTGAAGCCAGAGCCGTTTAGCCTCGGCGCTTCGCCCGGCGCGCGCCATGGCCATCGCGCGGCCCGGCAGCCCGCTGTCTGACCCCCAGAGTCGACTCACCTCGGTGTAGCCCGCAATGGACTCGTCGTAGCGCCCTTCCTCCGTCGCCACCATGGCCAGGCAGTCGATCGCCGGCACGAAGTCCGGCGCGACATCGAGGGCTCGTTGGCACACTTCGCGGGCCTTCTGGAACTGGTGGCCGAAGTAATACGCGCGCCCTTCGTCGACGGCGATGACCAGGGAAAGCGGGTCGAGCTCTTTCGCACGGGTGAGCGTCGCGACCGCTTCTTCGGTGCGCCCGCGAGCCATGAGGAGTTCGCCGTACCAGTGATGGGCCGTCGAATAGCCGGGGCGCATCTCCGCGGCCCGCCGAAACTCGGCCTCCGCCGCGACCCACCGCCATTCGTGCAGAAAAAGGCAAAGGGCCAGCGTGGCGCGCGCGTCTGCGAGGCCTTCGTCACGCTCCAGGGCCTGCCGGGCGGCGGCGATCGCTCGCGGGAATGTGTCCGACGGCGGAAGCAGACCGTAAGCGCCGGTGAGCGCCCAGGTCTCGGCGAGACTGGCGTAGAGCAAGGCATTGTCCGGGTCGAGCCCAAGCGCCCGGTCGAAGAGCCCCCGGGCCTCCCGCAGGCCTTCGGGTGTTCGCTTGTTCAGTTGATACCGGCCCTTCAGGTAGAGCGTGCGGGCCCCTGGATCCATGGGCGCCTCGGCGGCCACCGACGGGAGGCGCAGGCGCGCCGTGACCCGTCCGGCAATCTCCACGTCCAACGCGGCGCCACTGTCGAGCCGGGCGGCAAAACGCTCGCTCCAGAGCACTTCGCCGCTGCCGGCCTCGACGAGCTTCAAATCGACATCCGCGCCATCGCCCAGCGGCACCACGCGGCCGGTCAACACCGCATCGACCTTCAGTTCACGGCCCACATCGGCGGGCTGGCCTTCCCGACCCTTGAACTGAAACGACGTGCTGCGCGCAATCACCTTGAGGTTCGGAACCTGCGCCAGCTTGTTGAGAACGCCCTCGGCGATGCCATCCCCGAGGTAGTCGAGTTGCGGATCGCCCCCGACGTTGGTCAGGGGCAGAACCGCCAACGAGGAGACGAGGGGGCCGCGCCAGGCCCGTTGCCACGCGCTCCAGCCCACGACCGCGGCCAGGAACACGCACGCTGCGACGGTGAGCGCTCGGCTGTGACGAGCCAGCCGCGCACGCCATCCGGCTCCTTCGGGTGCGCGCAGGGCCTCGAGGTCATCGAGCAAGTCCTCGATGCGCTGATAGCGCGCACTGGGATCCGCCGCAAGACCGCGGCCCAGGATGCGCGCGAGCCCGGGGCTCGGCTGGGCGCACGGGTGGCGATCGCTCCCCGGATGGCCGCTCGACTCCACCGGCAGGGCGCCGGTCACCATCTCGTGCAAGACCACCGACAGGCTGAAGATGTCGGCGCGCGCGTCGACCACTCCACCCCTCGCCTGCTCGGGCGCCATGTAGTTCGGCGTCCCCACCACCGCCCCCATCCGAGTGTGCGGCCCCGGAGGTTTGGGTCCGGCAATCTCGCCGAACTGTTCGTCGGGCAAAAGCTTCGCGAGGCCAAAGTCGAGCACCTTTACGTAGCCGTCGCGCCGGATCATCAGGTTCTCGGGCTTGATGTCGCGATGCACGATGCCGGCGTGGTGGGCGGCCCGCAGCGCTCGTGCCGCTTGCACCGCGATGTTCCCGGCTTCGGCCTCGGGCAGCGGCCCCCGTTCGATCCGGCTCCGAAGGGTCTCGCCGTCGATGAACTCCGTGACGATGTAGCGGTGTCGGTCGAACTCGCCGATCTGGTGCACGGTAATGATGTTGGGATGGTTGAGGGCGGAGGCAGCGCGTGCCTCTTCGGTAAAGCGGTGCAGGCGCGCGACGTCGCTCGTGAACGGCAGCGGGAGAAGCTTCACCGCCACGCGGCGACCAAGAGAGAGATCGTCCGCCAGGTACACCTCGCCCATGCCACCCTCGCCGAGCAGCGACACCACCCGGTAGCCGCCGATTTCGCGGCCGGCCATCGCAGCCGGCGCAGCGCCTTTCGCCCAATCGGCCACGACATCCTTCAATACGGGCGTGGCGGAGTCATACGAGGAGTCAGCCGAAAGGAGCGACTCCACTTCAAGGCGTACCTCGTCATCCCCCCCACAACTCGCGGCGATGTAAGCCTGACGGTCGGCCGGTGGACGCTGAAGCGTCTCGTGGAAGACCCGCTCGGCGAGCTGCCAACGTTCGGGAGAGAGCATCAGGCCAGTTCGCGCTGGAGCCAGGCGCGCGCCAACCGCCAATCCCGCATCACCGTCGCCACCGAGACCGACAGCACCTCCGCTGTCTCTTCGACGCTCAACCCACCGAAGTACCGCAGTTCCACGATGCGGCCCTTGCGCTCGTCCTGGGCTGTCAACTTCTGCAGGGCCTCGTCCAGCGCCATCAGCTCCTCCCCGCGATCGAGGGTTACGGGAAGGCTCTCATCGAACGTGACCCGGGCGGCCCCGCCGCCGCGCTTCTGGTAGTTCTTGCGCCGGCAGTGGTCTACAAGGATGAATCGCATCATGTGCGCCGCGACGCCGATGAAGTGCGCACGGCTCTGCCATTGCATCTGTCGTTCGCCCACCAGCCGCAGGTACACCTCGTTGACCAGGGCGGTGGCCTGCAAGGAGTGTCCCGGCCGCTCCCGCGCCACGTAGCTCCGCGCCAGCTGGTGCAACTCAGCGTGCACCAGCGGCATAAGGGCATCCAGGGCCTGGCGGTCACCCCGACTCCACTCGTCGAGCAGGTGGGTGACCTCGGCGCTGGGAGTCATCGCAGGGCATCTTAGCCGCACGTCTTCCAGACGCTCGGGGGCTCGGCTACACCGTCCCCACGTGAAGCCAGGCGATGCCGAAAGTGAGGGGCGCGGATGTCACGTTTCTGAGACCGGCCCGGCGCATCAGATCGCCGAAACCCGTGGGCGTCTCGAAGTTCGCGACTGACTTCGGAAGGTAGGAGTAAGCCTCGCGGCTGCTGACCAGCGCGCCGATCCGCGGAAGGATGTGATTGAAATAGAG
>CAZBTT010000379.1:0-5260 GCA_964494295.1 uncultured Acidobacteriota bacterium | reverse complement strand
GTCCAGATCAAGGCCATTCCCGAGAATGCGGTGTTGCCCACCGTGTCGGATCAGGCCGGGCACGCGATGGATCCGCCGCGACTGCGCGAGACTGCGGTGGCGGCGTGGGCGAGTCGGGTGGTTCCGCTCCATGCGCCGGTGGTCGCCATCGGCCGAGCCATCACCAACAACCTGGTCCTTCCCGACGACCCGGTGTCCGCCCAGCACTGCCGGATCGAACGCGAGGGCAAGACGTTCCGGCTGATCGACCTCGGCTCGCGGAACAAGACGTGGGTCAACGGCGACCCGGTCGAGGAGGCGATCCTCCGTCACGGGGATCAGATCCGCATAGGACGGAGCACCTTCATCTTCGAGGATGAAGTTCCCTCCTGAAGCTCACGCGCGTGAGGCGAAGTGGGCTTTGGCTTCTGCGGTCAGAGCGGGAATGACCTCGAACAGATCGCCCACGATCCCGTAGTTCGCGACCTTGAAGATCGGAGCTTCGGGGTCCTTGTTGATGGCGACGATCACCCGCGACGAGGACATGCCGGCCAGATGCTGGATGGCGCCGGATATACCGCAGGCCACATAGAGCGTGGGCGAGACCGTCTTACCCGTCTGGCCGACCTGGAACGAGTGCGAGACCCAGCCATCGTCGACGATCGCTCGCGAGGCGCCAATAGCCGCACCCATGGCGTTGCCGAGATCCTCGATCAACTTGTAGTGCTCCGCTGCCTTGAGGCCCCGGCCGCCGGAGACGATGATCTGTGCCTCGGCCAGCTCTTTCTTGCCGCCGTCCTTGGCGCGGAACTCACGAACGCGGGCACGCGAGGCGGCGTCGACATCGTCCTGCACGACCTCACAGGCGCGACCCGGGGCGGGCGAGGTGAGCGCGAACACGTTCGGTCGCAGCGTGGCGATCTGCAGCTTCGTGGTCCAGCCGAATGTCGAGATGAACTTCCCCGAATACTGGGCCCGCTTCGCGACGAGGCGTCCTTCCGCTACTTCCAGGGATGAACAGTCCGACACGAGGCCGCCGCCGGTGAGAAAGGCCACGCGCGGGGCGAGATCCTTCCCCATGGCGGTGTAGGGAATGAGCAAGGCGCCCGGCGCTTCCGTCTCCACCACCTTCGCGAGGGCACGCGCGAAGGACTCCGACGAGTAGGACGAAAAGGCGGCCGCGGTGAAACAGACCACCTTGTCGGCGCCGTGCGAGGCGAGGGTTGAAGCTGCCGCGTCGTTCGCTGCGCCCACGATTACACTCACAACCTTCCCGGAAGACGCGTCGGCGATCCGCCGAGCTTCCGAGACCGCCTCGAGCGACGGACGACGCAAGGATCCGCCCCGGGTTTCCGCGAACGTCACAATGGTGTTGGACATGGCTAGATAACCTTCGCTTCTTCGTGGAGCAGGCGGATGAGTTCCTTCGCCTGGGTTGCCGGATCACCGGGGATGAGTTTCACGGGCGGGCGGTCCGCGGGGGACGTCATGGAACGTCGCTCGGTTCGCGGCGTGAGGGCATCGGCGCCAAGCCCGAGCGTCGCCGCGTCGATCACGCCCATCGGCTTCTTCTTCGCGGCCATGATGCCTTTGAGCCCAGCGTACCGAGGTGTATTGAGCCCCTTTTGCGTGGTGATCACGGCCGGGAGCGAGGTGTCCCAGACCTCGATGCCGCCTTCGACCTCACGTTCGACCACCGCGGTCGAACCTTCGACATCGAGTTTGATCGCCATCGAGACCAGGGGCAGATCCAAGGCGCCTGCGAGGAGCCCGGCGGTCTGCGAATCGTCCTCTCCCACACCCTGATGACCACACAAGACGAGATCGGCCCCGCCCAGATGCTTGATCGCAGCGGCGAGGACGGCGGCGCGAGCCGCGGCATCGAGGTTCTCGAAGCGCGGGTCGTGGACCTGATGCGCGGAATCGGCCCCCATCGCGAGACCGTTACGCAGGCCCGCGGCCACGCGCTCCGGCCCGATCGAGAGCAGGATGACCTCTCCGGTGAGCTTCTCCCGAAGCTTCAGGCCTTCCTCGATCGCGAATTCGTCGTACGGCGAGATGATCCAGGTGAGATCGTTCTGGGCGATCTGAGCGCCGTCCTCGGCGACCTTGAGACGGGAGGCGGTGTCGGGCACCACCTTCACGCAGACGATGATCTTCATGCGGGCTTCCTTACTAACTGACTTTGAAAGAAGAGATCTTCAGGCGGCGAAGCGCTTGAAGACCAGTGCCCCGTTGGTTCCGCCGAAACCGAACGAGTTCGACAGTGCGTACTCGATCGCGAGCGACCTCGCCCCTTCACGCGCGGCGTCGATGTCGCACTCGGGGTCCTGGGAATCGATGTTGATCGTGGGTGGAACTTTCTGGTCGCGGATGGCGAGGGCGGTGATCGACGCCTCGAGCCCGCCCGCGGCGCCGAGCAGATGGCCGGTCATGGACTTGGTGGAGCCGACCACGAGCTTCTTGACGTGTTCGCCGAAGACCGTCTTCAGGGCCAGCACTTCGATCTGGTCGCCCACCGGGGTAGAGGTGCCGTGCGCGTTCACGTACGCGACCTGATCGGGACGGATCCGCGCGTCCTGGATCGCCTTCGCCATCACACGCGCCGCCCCGTCTCCGTCTTCGCAGGGCGCCGTGATGTGATGCGCGTCGGAAGTCATGGCGTAACCCACGAGTTCGCAGTAGATCTTCGCCCCACGCGCCTGGGCGCGGCTCAACTCCTCCAGGATCAGGATCCCGGAGCCCTCCCCGATGACGAAGCCGTCACGATCCTTGTCAAAGGGACGCGACGCGCGTTCGGGCTCGTCGTTCCGGGTCGAAAGTGCGCGCATCGCGTTGAAACCGCCGACCCCGAGGCCGGTGATGGCCGCCTCGCTCCCCCCCGCGATCATCACGTCGGCCTCGCCGCGCTGGATGACCCGAAACGCGTCGCCGATCGCGTGCGCGCTCGAGGTGCAGGCCGTGGCGGTGGCCGAGGAAGGGCCGCGCGCGCCCGTCCGGATGGTGACCCAGCCGGCCGCGAGGTTGATGATGGCCGAGGGGATGAAGAACGGGGAGATGCGCCTTGGGCCTCCCGCGATCATCTCTGAATGCTCGCGTTCGATGGTGGCGAAACCGCCGATTCCACTCCCGATGAAGACGCCGACCCGCTCCGACTCCTCACGCGTGAACGTAAGGCCGGAGTCCTTGATCGCGTGTTCGCTCGCCGCGACGCCGAGCTGGATGAAACGATCCATCTTGCGCGCTTCCTTCTTGTCCGAGAAGACGTGCGGGTCGAAGTTCTTCACTTCGCAGGCGAACTTCGTGGTGTGCCTCGAGCAATCGAAAAGCGTGATCGGCCCCGCCCCGGACTTCCCGGCGAGGAGACCCTCCCAGGTGGGCTCCGCCCCTATCCCGAGGGGAGAGACCACTCCAAGGCCAGTGACAACTACTCGTCTCATGATTGAGGAACGCCCCCCTCACCCGGTCGGTCCGGGCGGGCCGGCTACTTCTTCGCGTGCTTGGTGATGTAGTCGATCGCGCTTTGAACGTTGCTGATCTTCTCGGCGTCTTCGTCGGGGATCTCGATCTTGAACTCCTCTTCGAGGGCCATGACGAGTTCGACGATGTCGAGGCTGTCCGCGCCGAGGTCGTCGACGAACTTGGCCTCGGATTTCACGGCTTCTTCTTCTACCGAGAGCTGCTCAACGATGATCTTTTTGACGCGGGCTTCAAGCGATTCCATTTTTTTCCTCTTGCAGGTTTTCTACTATATCCAGAAGCTACGGAGTGCCTGACCCCAACCGCTTCGGCCTAACGATCGCACAGGAACGTGGTTCCTGCGGATTCTACATATGGAAGCCGCCATCCACCGAGATGGTCTGGCCGGTCACATACGCGGAAGCTTCCGATGCGAGATACACAACGAGTGCGGCGATATCCGCAGGCGCGCCGGTGCGTCCGAGCGGGATGTTGCCGAGCAGCGCCTGCTTCGCCGCATCCGGCATGGCGCTCGTCATGTCGGTATCGATGAAGCCCGGCGTGATCACGTTGACGCGAATCCCCCGTGAGGCGACTTCTCTCGCCACCGACTTCGAGAAGCCGATGAGGCCCGCCTTGGCCGCGGCGTAGTTCGCCTGGCCCGCGTTGCCGGTGAGGCCGACCACGGACCCGATGTTGATGATCGAGCCGGCCCGCTGCTTGAGCATGGGCTTCATGACCGCCTGGGTCGAGATGAAGACGCTCGTGAGATTGGTGGCGATCACGTCGTCCCATTCCGCGGGCTTCATGCGGAGCAGGAGGTTGTCGCGGGTGATGCCGGCGTTGTTGACGAGCACGTCGATGCGCCCATGGCCGGCGACGGTCGAGGTGATGAGCGCCTCGATCGATTCGCGGGAAGCGACATCCACCGGGTGAGCGTGAGCCTTGCCGCCCGCGGCCGCGATCTCCTTGACCACATCGTCGATTTTTCCCTGATCGCGGGCCGCGCAGATCACCGTGGCGCCCGCTTCGGCGAGAGCCAGGGCGATGCCCCTGCCGATGCCGCGCGAGGCGCCGGTCACGATCGCGATCTTCCCGTCTGATCTGAAGTTCAAGAGGTTCTTCTCCGTTTGGCTATCAAGCGCCCGCTTCGACGCGCGCGATCCGGGCGACTTCCGCGGTGATCTTCGCGTTGATGCCGCTCTTCGAGAACTCGCCCGCGGTACGGATCCCCTCACAGATCGCGAAGGCGTCCGATTTGCCGTGGCCGATCACGCAGCACCCCTTGACTCCGAGGAGCGGCGCGCCGCCCACCTCGCGCGGATCGATCCTTCTCTTGAGGGCCTTGAAGGCACCCCGGGCGAGCACCGCCCCCGCCATGGCGAGCGGCCTTTTGCGGATCTCTTCTTTCAGCATGTGCACGATCGAACTCGCGAGGGTCTCGCTCGATTTGAGGATGACGTTCCCGGTGAAACCGTCCATCACCACGACGTCGGCTTCCCCGTTAAAGACCTCGTGACCTTCCACATTGCCCACGAAGTTGAGGTGCGATTCCTTCAACGCGGCATGGACCTCGCGGGTGAGGTCGGTGCCCTTCGACTCCTCTTCACCCATCGACATGAGGCCGACGCGCGGCGTCTTGATCTTCAGAACCTCCTCGGCGTAGAGACTCCCCATGATCGCGAACTCCTCGAGGTGCCTCGGCTTGCAGGTGGAGTTGGCGCCCACGTCGAGGAGAACCGTCTTCCCTTTGATGTTCGGGACCACGGCGGTCAGCGCCGGACGATCGATCTCGGGGAGCGTGCCGAGGGTCATCTTGGCG
>CAZBTT010000378.1:0-5271 GCA_964494295.1 uncultured Acidobacteriota bacterium | reverse complement strand
GTCGTTCGACACGAAGAGCAAGAAGCTGGCGCAGGTGACGAAGTTCCCGTACTTCGACGTCAAGTCGATGGACGCGAACAACGGCACGATCGTCTTCGAGCAGGCCGGCGAAATCCACGAGCTCGATCCGAAGTCGGGCCGCGACAAGATCGTGCCGATCACGGCCAACGGCGACTTCCCCTGGATGATGCCGCGCTGGGAGGACGTCACCGCGGTCGACGCGTACACCGTCCACCCGCTTCATGGCCTTCTGACCAGGGCCCTCCTTCCGAAGCTCGGGCCTGCCGCGCTCCTCGGGCTGAACTGGCATTACAGCCGACCTCCGATCGCGGGCCTTGAATTCGAGATGGACCTCCGGGGCGTCCGACTTGAGTATCGGGTTGACTGAGCCGTCGGCCTCGCCAACGGCCGAATCTCGGCTCGACCGACTTTCAGGCGTCTTGCTGGGGACCGCTCTTGGGGACGCGCTGGGGCTCCCCGCCGAGGGGATGTCGGCCCAAGCCATCGCCCGCCGGTTCTGTCGGGTGGACCGATTTCTGTCAGTAACGCCCAGAGAGAGCGCAACTATTTCGGCGGGAGCGGGCCGGCCCGAAATCGGTGAGTTTCGGTGAAGTGGCTCTTTGCGGATCGAATTGGCGGTCGGATGCGCTGATCCTTAAAGTGGGATGAGGGGATCGGCCACGAGGGCGGTCGGGATCAAAGAAGGCGCCTCGGGGCGGAGCATAAGGGACTCCGCGTCCGAGGCTTGGCCGTCGGAAGTTCGCAGCTTCCTTGGGCCCACCTCAAGCTCGCCGCAATCCTGGGACTCGTCAAGGGGCGCGCCGGCCTCGACAGAGACGCTGTCTGCTCAAGGGATGTGAGAAGCTCTTCCGGCCGACCCACCCGCAGGCCCGGTACTGTCGTCCCGAATGTCGCGCGGCCGCGCGGCGGTGGCGGCGGAGACAGGCCGGCAGGCAGTATCGGCGGACGGCCCACGGTCGGGAGAAACGCCGCGACCAGAGCCAGCGGTATCGGTGTCGCTGCGCCCAGCGCCGGCGTGAGGCCGAAGCTCAGGCGGCCGACCCAGCCGGTTCGGACGTCTCATGCTCATGTCCGGAGCCGCCCCCCGAGGGCCAGCGCCCAGCCCACGATTTCGGATTTTTTCGTTGCGATCGACCCGGGTGTGAAGAGCACTTCGCGCCCTCGAAGCGGAGCCCGTGCCAGCGGTTTTGCAGCCCCGCTTGCCGTCAGGCGTTGCGGCGGGTGATCGAGCGCGAGCGGCGGTGGCGGCAGCGCGCGCGGCGCGCGCCACAGGATCGAGCGACGCGCCGTTGTCGCGGGCCCTGAGTTGGTTGACCCGTATCGCCGACGGCCGGATGGCGGCGTAAGGATGACATTGCCCCCAGAGGAGGAAGGGACGGGAGGGCCCCGGGACCACTCCGGGCCCCCCGCTCCCTTTCTCCGATTTTCTCCACGAGGAGATGCGGCGATGAATCCTGGCCCACCCGGTGAAGTCACGGCGGTGCGGTTCGACGAACTGGGAGACCACTTCCGACGCTACCGGCTGCGGGTACCGCAGGCGGTCCAGGCGATGACGCAGTCGCTCCGCCGCTGGGGTCAGTGCGCGCCGATCGTGGCGACCTTGCGCCAGGAGCGGCCGCAAGTGCTCGACGGCTTCACCCGCTGGGAGGCGGCGCGACAGGTCCGTGGCATGACCACGCTGCTGGTGCGGTTGATCGCGGTCGACGATCAGCGGGCCAAGGCGGCGATTTACGGGCTCAATCAGACGGGTCGGCGGCCGTACGAGCTGGAAGAGGCATGGCTGGTTCAAGCGTTGGTCCGTGAAGACGGCCTGTCCCAGAGCGAAGTGGCGGAGCTGTTGGGCCGGCACAAGAGCTGGGTCTGCCGGCGTTTGGCCTTGCTGGAGAAGCTCGCCGCCGACGTGCGCCAGGAGATGGAAGTCGGCCTCTTGACGCCCACCGCGGCGCGGGAAATCGCCCGGTTGCCCGTGGGCAACCAATTGGAGGTCCTCGAGCTCTCGCGCCGCGAGGCGCTCAGTCGCGACGAACTCGGTGGCGTGGTTCGCCTGCTGCTGGGGGCGGTGACGGCCGAGCAAAAACTCTTCGTGCTGACCAAGCCGCGGGAAGCATTGGGTCAGGTCGGCACCGTGCCACAGGAGGGTTGGGATCCTCGGCTCAGCGCGCGCGGCAACCGCGTGAGCAAGCAGATGGCGGTGCTCCTGGACCGGCTGGCGTGGGTGGAAAACTTCCTGGAATGTCGCGGCTGGACGGCCCTGACGGCGTCGGACCGCCTGGTGCTGGGGCCGGTCTTCGCGCGGCTGGCGCGCGACGCGAATTGCGTGGCGGAGGGGGCCGGCGACCTGGCGTTGGAGATGAGCCGGCCATGAACCACGAACTGGTCGCCAAGATCGTGGTGCTGTTTCACGGCGGCGCGTCGGTGCGCCGGATCGCGCTGAGCCTGGGTGTCAGCCGCCGCACGGTGCAGCGCGCGCTGGGACAGGTCGAGCAAGCGCGCGGCGCGGGACCGACCGAGCGCGCGCCGCGATCCACACCGGCGCGCGCCAGCAAGCTCGACGCCTACGAACCGGCGATCACCGACCTGCTGGCGCGTTACCCCGACATTTCGGTGCGACGCATCCACGAGGAATTGCGTCGGCTCGGTTTCACGGGCGGTTACACGGTCCTCTCGGAACGGGTGCTGCGTTTGCGTCCCACCCCGGTCGTCGCGCCCGTGCGGCGGTTCGAGACCGCTCCAGGGGAACAGGCGCAAATGGATTATTCCACCTATGACCTGGACTTCACGGACGACGGTCGCCGCCGCGTGCACGCCTTCAGCTACGTGCTCGGCTACTCGCGGCGGCAGTATCTCCACTTCGTCGAGTCACAGGATTTCGCCACGACCGCGCGTGAGCATGTCCGCGCCTTCGAGCACCTGGGCGGGGTCGCGGCCACGTGCCTTTATGACAACATGAAAGTCGTGGTCAGCGGCTACGACGGCGACGACCCGGTCTACAACCCGCGGTTTTTGGCGTTCGCGGCGCATTACGGCTTTCGCCCGATCGCCTGCCGCGTGCGGCGTCCCCAGACCAAGGGGAAGGTCGAGCGACCGTTCGGATATGTCGAATCGAGCTTGCTGGGCGGCCGGACCTTTCGCGGCCTGGAGCACCTGAACGAGACCGCGGCGTGGTGGCTGGCCGAGGTCGCCGACGTCCGCACCCACAGCCAGACCAGGGCGCGCCCGATCGATCGTCACGCCGAGGAAAGACCGCGCCTGATCCCGCTGCCGGCGCAGCCGTATGACGCCGCCGAGGTCGTCTACCGCACGGTCGACGCCGAGGGGTTCGTGGTCTACCGCCAGAATTTCTACTCGGTCCCCTGGCGACTGATCGGCCAATCCGTCGCGGTGCGCGTCACCGAGGCCGAGGTCGTGATTCACGACCAGGCCTTCGTGGCAGCGGCGCGACATCGGCTCTTCCCACGGGCCGCCGCGGGCCAGCGCAGCCATTGCCACGACCACGACCCGACCCGCGACGCGCAACGGCGAAGTGAGCAGCTCGCGGAGCACTTCGCGGCGTTCGGCGCGACGGGCACGCGGTTCCTGGAGGGCCTGCTCGCGGGCCATCGGTCCGGCAAGAACCAGGCCGAGCGCGTCCTGTCGCTGGCCGCGGCGTATCCGCGCGGCGACGTGCTGTCGGCGCTGGAGCGAGCGGTGCGGTACGGCGCCTTCAGCCTTCAGGCGGTGCAACGCATCCTCGCGGCGCGCGGCCGACCCAAGGCGCCTTTGGACGCGCTGGCCGACGACCATCAGAGCTACCTCGATCGGCTCCTCGACGGCGAGCCGACGCCGCCGCGACCGACCTCCGACTATCAAAACCTGCTGGGCGAGGGCCCTCATGATGACGAAGCAACCAACCTCGGGACGCCCACCGAACCACTCGTCGAGGGACCGGACGGCCAAGACGACGGCATTGGGCCTCCATGGTGACGTCGCCGCCGCGCTGCGGACGCTGGGGGTCGCGGTCAGCCCGGAGGCGCTTGACGCGGCGCTCTCGGCGGCGGAGAAGGAATCGCTGAGCTGCCTGGAATTCCTCCACCGGTTGCTCGCCGGCCCGGCCGAGGCCAAGCTCCAGCGGGCGCTGGAGCGGCGCATCGGCGCGGCGAAGTTCCGCGAACTGACGACCCTCGACGGCTTCGACTGGGAGTTCAACGCCCAGGGAGTGGACCGGCGGACCATCGAGCAACTGGCGGTTTGCGACTTCGTGCGGCGGCGTGAGAACGTGATCCTGGTCGGTCAATCGGGCCTGGGCAAGAGCCGAATCCTCCAGGCCGTGGGCCACGCCGCGTGCGTGCGGGGATACCACGTCCGATACACGACCAGCGCCAAGCTGCTCCAGAGGTTCACCGCGGCCCTGGCCGATGGGACCGCGACCCGCGTCATCTCCGAATACGCGCGGTTCGATCTTCTCTTGATCGACGAATTCGGTTTCGACCGCCTGGAGCGCGAGGCGCACGCGCAGGCAAGCACCTTGTACTACCGTCTCCTCGACGCCCGCACCGGCCGCCGCTCGACGGCGCTGGCGACGAACATCGACTTCGCCGCCTGGGCCGACTACCTCGGCGACCCGCCGCTGGCGACGGCGTTCCTCGACCGCCTCGTCGACGGCGCCGTGATCCTCAAGCTCACCGGCCGCTCCTACCGCGCCCATCGCGCCCGCCCCGCCGTCGAGACAGGCAAGACCGATCGCGCTTGACGACTCCCATCGATCGTGCACTTCCCCACCAACCACAATCCCGATCACACCATCGCCTGGACGACCGATCAGGCAACCTCACACCCGCCTCCCGGCGCGCCCTCGAACGATTCGCGCTGCAACCGCTCAGGTGGCTCCCACCGGTCCGAAATAGTTGCGCCCTCCCAGTCCGAAACCGACATCCTGGTGCTGATCGAGCGATGGGTCGAATCCCGAGGCGAGCGGACGAAGGCCGCCTGCGTCAACTGCGGGGCGTCGATCCACGCCAGCGCCCAGGCCTGCCCGGACTGTCACGCCCCGGTGGAGGGACCCAGGGAGGTCGGGCCCCTCGGCAGGCCCAGGGAGACGCCGGCCGATCTCGCCTCGCTCCCGTACCGGCTGGTCGCCGTCAAACGGTGCCCGGTCCGTGCGAGCCGATTCGGTCGACGGGCGGTCAAGCAGTCCTGCGGGGCCTGCGGGCACCGGCTGATGGACGATCCGGGGTTCGCCGGGGGTTACATCGCCTCCATCGACCGGAGGGT
>CAZBTT010000377.1:0-5275 GCA_964494295.1 uncultured Acidobacteriota bacterium | reverse complement strand
AAAAGACAGTAGATAATCGTCGTGCGGTCTTAGTCTGGCTCCCGGCCTACGTCGCCGCGCATAAGGAGAATCGAGATGGGTGAAGCACTTGGAATGATCGAGACCCGCGGCTTCGTGGCCATGGTCGAGGCCTCGGACGCCATGGTCAAGGCCGCGAAGGTCACAATCGTGGGCTGGGAGAAGATCGGCTCCGGATACGTGACCGTAATGTGCCGCGGCGACGTGGCCGCGGTCAAAGCCGCCACCGACGCGGGCGCCGCCGCCGCGCGCCGCGTGGGCGAGCTCGTCTCCGTCCATGTGATTCCGCGTCCGCACGACAACCTGCAGGACGTTTTCGCGATCGGCAAAGCCTCCAAGTAACGCGCCCCGCGGGCTGCCCGACGCTCGGGCGTCTCGTGGCACGTTTGGAGCCAGAAATGCAGGTCGGTCGAGTTGTCGGAACCCTCGTCGCCACCCGGAAGGACGAACGCCTGGTGGGGACGAAGCTCCTCGTCGTGCGCGTCATGGACCCTGCTTTCAAGGAAGAGCAGGGCTACGTCGTCGCAGTCGACACCGTGAATGCCGGTCTTGGCGACCGCGTGCTCCTCGTGGCCGGCTCCTCGGCCCGACTCGCCCAGGGCATGAAGGACGCGCCCATCGATTCCGCGATCATAGGCGTCGTCGATCAGGTGGAACTGACGAAGGCGTCTTCCGGGAAGGCCTGATTTCCATGCAGCTCGGCATCGTCTGCGGGACGCTGGTGGCGAGCCGGAAGGACGAGCGCCTCGAGGGCATCAACCTCCTCGTCATTCAGCCCATCAAGCCCGATGGCGCGTTCACGGGAAAAACCCTCATCGCCACCGACTCGACCGGCGCCGGTCCTGGCGAGCGTGTCTTCTGGGTCAAGTCGAAGGAGGCCGCGAATCCCTTCGCTCCCCTCGAGGTCCCGACCGATGCCACGATCGTGGGCATCGTCGACCTCGTGAACGTGGAGGCTTGAAGAAATGCTGATCGGTCGCGTCATCGGCAACGTGGTCGCCACGAAGAAGAACCTGAAACTCGACGGAGAGAAGCTGCTTCTCGTACAGCCGCTCGACCTGTCGGGAGCCGCCAAGGGCGTGCCCCTCATCGCCATCGACCGCATGGGAGCGGGGCCCAGGGAGAAGGTCCTCTATACCCAGGACGGTCGGACGGCCCAGCAGATTCTCGGTCGCGGAACCGCCGGCGTCGACGCGG
Organism: uncultured Acidobacteriota bacterium; assembly: GCA_964494295.1. Lineage (GTDB taxonomy): Bacteria > Acidobacteriota > Vicinamibacteria > Fen-336 > JAGNNV01 > JAGNNV01. The sequence continues at coordinate 4,060 of CAZBTT010000377.1, read as the reverse complement.
CGGTTCTCGGCGTGATCGACGAAATCGACTACCCCCAGGTTTCCTGATCGATTCGAAGGGAGAACGTGGTGACAAAGAAGAGGATCGTGATCCTGGGCATGGCCGTGGCCGTGGCCGGCTTAAGCTACCGCGCTCTTCGAGGAGTCTCCGCACCCGCCTCCGAGCCGGACCGCGTCCGACCCTCCGGACGGATGGCGCCCGAGGAAGAGAAAGAACCCGGCGCCGAGTCGAGCCGCGACTGGTTCATGAAGCTGCTGACTCCCCCAGGGGGGAAGATCGATCTCAAGCTCCTGAACGAGGCGAACCTTTTCAGGTCCCGGCCGTCGGGCAGTCTGGGCTCGAACAGGCCGGACGTCGCCGGTCTCCCCGCCCCCGCCGGGTGGACGAACATCGTGGGCTATCCGCAGTCCAGCGGCCGAATCAACGACCTTCTCATCCTGGCCGGAACCCCCACCACCATGTTCGCGGGTGCTGACGGTGGTGGGGTTTGGAAGACCACGAACTCGGGAACATCGTGGACCCCGGTCAACGATTTTCTCGGGTCGCTCGTTATCGGCAACTTCGCGATGGCGACGAACGACGCGAACACGATCTACGCGGGCACCAACCCACGAGGGAGCCACACCTACAATCCAGGTGGCGTGCTCAAGAGCACGAACCAGGGCGCGAGCTGGTCCCAGATCGCGTCCACGAACCCCGGCGCGGATGCGGCCTGGGAGCGCGTCACCAGAATCGCGGTCCATCCCACCAACTCGAGCATCGTCCTCGCCGCCACCGCCACCGGCGCCTTCCAATCGACCAACGGCGGCACGTCGTGGACTCAGATCACGAGCGGCGTCGCCGCGACCTTCGTCGCGTTTCATCCCGCCAACGGAAACTTCCGCGCCGTAGCGAGCGACAACGGACAGATTCGCTACACCACCACGGGCGATCTCGTATCGGGCTCGAACACGGTGACGGTGCTCGCGGGCGGCCGCTACATGAAGATCGCCTATGCCACTTCGAACATTTCGGTGATGGCGGCTCTTGTGACGGACTCCTCGAACGGCAACTCGCGACTGTTCCGGTCGACCACCAGCGGCGCGTCGTGGACCGAGCCCACGGGGCCCGGCAACCTCGCCTTTTTCAACAGCTACTACCTCTCTTACACCGGCGCGCTCTGGATCGATCCCGTGAATCCGGTCCGGATGGCGGTTTGCGAAGGGTGGTGCGCCGCTACCGCGGATATCACCGCGCCGGCGCCGGTCTGGAAAGACCTCATCTCCGGTTGGGTGGATTTTCACGCCATCGTGGCGCACCCTGGCTACAACGGCACGAGCAACAAGACGATCTTTTTCACCGATGATGGCGGCATATATAAGGTGAGCGACATCGATCTGCTCGACACCTTTGGCGCCTTCACTCGCCTGGAGCAGGGCCTCACTCCCACCGAGCTATACAGCGTGTCCGCCAACAACGCCAATGTCCCCATCTTCGGCGCGCAGGACGTCGCGCCGCGCGTGCATCGATCGGGCCAATGGCAGTTCGTCGCCCGGCCTGGCGGCGGATTCTGGATCGGCGACGGCATGACAACCGCGGCCAGTCCAACCGCCGCGGCCCTTTACGGATCGCGGCAGTACCTCGACATGTTCCGTTCCACCGACGGCGGGGTAACCGGAACGTCGATCGTGGCGGGGAGCGCTCTGGTGGATGGCCGCGGCGTCACCCCCACGCCGAACTACAACGCTGCTTTTGTCGCGCCCTTTGTCCTCGATCCCTCAAACGCCAGCCGCATGTTCGCGGGAGGGGTTTCGATCTGGCGGAGCGACAACGTCGATACCGGCAACCCGCCCACCTGGACCGAGATCCGTACGCCCTACACCGATCCCACGTGCGGTCAGGTGCAGCAGGTCTACAAGCTGGAGGTGGCGCCCACCAACTCGAATCTTGTGCTCGCCACCTATTTCTGCGCCGGCCGGGTTTTCAAGACTACGAACGCCCTGGCCGCGAGTCCCACCTGGACCGAGGTCACGGGCCTGCCCTGCTGTGTGGGCTTCCGCTCGGCCATGATGATCGACCAATCGAACACCAACAACTGGTGGATCGGCTTCTCGAACTACTCCGCCACACCCCTCGCGAAGTCGACGAACGCGGGCGCCTCCTGGACCCCGCTCAATGCCGCCGCGGTCGGCCTTCCGCCCGCGCCCATCAATGTCCTGGCCCAGCACCCGGCCAAGTCGGAATGGATGTACGCGGGCACCGCGGTTGGACTTTTCGCGAGTGAGGACGGCGGCGTCAGCTGGTTCAGTACCAACGCGGCGCCCGCCAACGTCTCCGTCACGAGCCTCCATTTCGGAGCCCTCACCGGACAAACCTCGACTCTCCACATCGGAACGTTCGGCCGGGGAGTGTGGCGGGCCGACATCACGGCCACGAGCACGGCCGCCACCGCACCCACGCTGGCTGCCGCCACTGCCTCCTTGGTCTCCTCGAGCGGGGTGACGTTGAACGGGAACGTCACGGGCGATGGCGGCGCCGCGATCACCGAGCGCGGCTTCGTCTACTCGACCAATGCCGCCAACCCCAATCCGCTCATCGGAGGCGGATCGGTCACCAAGGTAGTCGTCGCCGGAACCACCGGCGCGTTCAACACACCGATTTCTTCGCTGTCTCAGTCCACCCTGTACGCCTTCAAGGCTTACGCCATCAACTCCGTGGGCACGACCTACAGCGCGGTCGCGAATTTCACCACGACAGCAGCGCCTGCCCGCGTTTTCGTCGCCGCCACCGGCAATGATGCGAACGACTGCTCGGGCCAGACCACTCCCTGCCGGAACCTCACCGCGGCCCTCGCGCAGGTGGCGACAGACGGCGAGATCATCGTCCTTAGTCCGGGCGAATACGACGGCGGGACCGCCATCACGATCACGAAGGGCGTGAAGATCACGTCGCCTTCGGGCACCGTGGCCTTCATCCGCTCGGCCATCGTTGTGAACGCTCCCGGCGGCAAGGTTGTTTTGCGAGGTCTCACGTTGAAGGGCAACGGCACGGGCCAGGCCGTGACCCTCACCGCCGCCGACCTTCTCTCCATCGAGGAGACCACAATCGACCGCTGGAGTTCCGGCCTGCGGATCCAGAATCCGGCTGCGGTTCGCGTGGCGGTTTCGGAGTCGGTGTTCCGCGCCAACGGAAGCGGCATTGAGGATTCTCTTTCCACCGTGGCCGCTACGGTGGTGATCGAGGAGTCGCGCTTCGAACGAAACGGGACGGGACTCCAGGTAACAAGGGGCCGCTTCTCCGTCCGCGAAAGCGCGCTTCTTGCCCACACCACGGTCGGCGTCCTCGCTGGTCCCGGCGAAGTTCGATTGCACCGGACCACACTCACCGGCAATCTGGTCGGGATCAAGACGCTGGCGACCGGCATCATCGGAATCGCGAGGTCGCATATCACCGGCAATGGCACGGGAGTGGAGGTGGGAGCCGGCGCCGTCCAGTCCCACGGTACGAATGTGATTCGACGAAACGGCACGAACATCGCCGGGACGCTCACCCCGGTTCCGGAGAGCTAGACTCGAACCGTCGCCAGGGGAGCGCCGCGCATGGATGATGCCAAGATCGATCTGATCGCTCGAGAGGTTCTGACGAACCTCAAGAAATCGCGAACCCAGGGCGCACCGGGTTCGGTCACACCGTCGCCCGAGATGGCAGCCACGGGCCCTCACCCCTCCCTCCGGCTTCTCTCGGTGGTGGGCGGCATAATCGGTCAGCCCTGCGTCATCGAGCCCGACAAAGCCTGTGTCGGCTCGCTGAAGTGCCGTTCGTTCGGGCACTGACTTCTTCCGCCTCATCAACCCCAACCAACCGAGGAGAATCGAAGATCATGAGTCCCAAGACTGTTTTGAGCGTCGGCCTTCTTGCCTGTGTGCTGGGCGCCGCTGGCCCCGCTGAAGCCCAGATCTCGCGCGTGTTTGTGTCGGTCAATGGCAATGATGGCAACGCCTGTGCAAGCCAATCGACACCCTGTCGGACCATTAGCGGCGGCATCGCTCAGGTCGATGCCGACGGAGAGGTCATCATCGTG
>CAZBTT010000376.1:0-5285 GCA_964494295.1 uncultured Acidobacteriota bacterium | reverse complement strand
AAAACAAGAGCCGCGAAGTGCGCAAGCAGGCCATGTTCTGGCTCGGCCAGTCAAAGGACCCCCGCGCCCTCGCATTCTTCGAAAAGATCCTGACGCAGTAATAGACTCTCGCCAGCGATGGCGAAAGCGAAAGCGAAGGCGGGCGGAGTGCGCGTTGGCGTCGTCATGGGCTCCCGTTCGGATTGGGAGACCATGAAGGCGGCGTCTGAAACCCTCGACCGCCTGGGCATCAGCCATGAGGTCGAGGTCGTCTCGGCGCACCGCACACCCGATCGCCTTTTCGAATACGCCACCACCGCGTCGACGCGCGGCCTCAAGGCCATCATCGCGGGGGCCGGCGGAGCCGCCCATCTTCCGGGAATGCTGGCGGCGAAGACCGCGGTGCCCATCCTCGGCGTCCCGGTCCAATCGAAGGCGCTCTCCGGAATGGACTCGCTTCTCTCGATCGTCCAGATGCCCGCGGGGATTCCGGTCGCCACGTTCGCGATCGGACCGTCGGGGGCCACCAACGCCGCCCTGTTCGCAGCCGCGATGCTCGCCTCCTACGACGCGAAGGTAGCCAAAGCACTCGCCGCCTTCAGGCGAGAACAGACCTCTGCCGTCCTGGCCAAGACCAACCCCCGAGACTAAGGAACACCATGGCCACCACCGTAGGGATCCTTGGAGGCGGGCAACTGGCCCGGATGATGGCGCTCGCGGGGGCGCGTCTCGGCCTGAGATTCAAGGTCGTCGATACCGTCGCCGACGCCTGCGCCTCGCAGGTGGCGCCCCTGACCTGCGCCGACTACAACGACTTCGACGCCATCTCGACGTTCGCGGACGGCATCGACGTGGTCACCTTCGACTTCGAGAACGTCCCTGCGGACACCGCGATGTTCATCGCCTCCCGTGTCCCGGTGTTTCCAAATCCCCAGGCGCTCGCGGTGGCCCAGGACCGGCTCGAGGAGAAACAACTCTTCACCCGGCTCGGGATGACCACGCCCGCTTTCGCCACGGTGGACTCACGCGAAGACCTCGATGCCGCGGTCGCGAAAGTCGGCTACCCGGGCATCCTCAAGACGCGTCGCCTTGGCTATGACGGCAAAGGTCAGATCCGCCTCCGGGCCGCCGAGGACCTGGACGCCGCGTGGGCCAGGCTCGGCGATGCTCCGCTGATTCTCGAAAGCCTCGTCGCCTTCGAGCGTGAGATCTCGGTGATCGGCATCCGCAGCCGCACCGGCGAGTTCAAGACCTACGCGCTCACCCAGAACTTCCATCAAAACTCGATTCTCTCGGCGAGTCTCTCCCCCGCTCCGAACACCGCGGCGTTTGGAGAGACGGCGGTGGGCTACGCGAAGAAGCTGGCCGAGGAACTCGACTACGTCGGCGTCTTCGCCCTGGAGTTGTTCGTTCACCAGGGAAAGCTCCTCGCAAACGAGATGGCGCCGCGCGTTCACAACTCCGGCCACTGGACGATCGAGGGCGCCGCCACCAGCCAGTTCGAGAATCACCTCCGCGCGGTGTTGGGCCTGCCCCTCGGCTCGACGGTCGAAACCGAGACCTCGGTCCTCCTCAACTGGATCGGCGAAGTGCCAGACGCGCTTCCCGTCCTTCGCGAGCCGCTCGGCCACTGGCACGACTACGGCAAGTCATCACGGCCCGGCCGCAAGGTCGGCCACGCGACCTTCCACGGCCCGGCCGCGGAGGTGGCGCAAGCGCTGGGCCGCGTCGGAGCCGAGTTGAACCGCGCCGATCAGGTGGCCCCGGTGTTGAAGGCAATGGCAGTTTCGGCGTAGGCGACGGGCCAATGCACTCCTTGCGGACAAAGCGCCGTTGTATCCTCGGAACGGCTCAACGCTCCGACAATGACTGAAACACTGACGATTCCGGCGCATATCGAGGACGGCTCCGTCCAGCTCGACGGCCCCCTGGCCAGTAACATCGAGCGCGTCGAGGTGCGGGTTACGGTTCGGACCCCGCAGCAAGAGCACATTGCCGCCCTGATTCGGTTTCTGGAGAGTCTTCCGCCGGGGACGCGGACGATGCAGGAAATCGACGCCGAGATTCGAGAAGGACGTGGCGACGAAGGTCGCTGATGCGCCTCTATCTCGACGCGAACTTCATCTTCGAAAAGATTCCCGTCAGGTAGGGGCGATTCAAACCCTGAGGTTTTCGAGCGGAGCAGGCAATGGCTAGCTCGTTCGGTTCTCCAGCCCCGATCTTTCGAGTCGCCAATCTCGCATCGAGCCTCGCGTACTACACGGAGATGCTCGGTTTCACCCAGGATTGGGGCGATTCCGGACTGGTCTCGGTCTCACGAGGCAACTGCACGATCTTTCTCACCATATGGGACCAGGGGAGCCGCGGCACATGGGTGTGGATTGGGGTTGAAGATGCCGGCGCCGTGCACGAGGAACTCGTCGCGCGAGGCGCTCGGATCCGCTTCCCTCCAACAAACTATGAGTGGGCGTACGAAATGCAGGTCGAGGACCTGGACGGCAACGTCCTGCGGATCGGATCAGAGCCAAAGGAAGGCGTGCCGTATGGCGATTTCCTCGACGCCGGAGGCGTCCGCTGGTCGATGGCGTAGTCCCGAACCATCGGGCGGGCTACTCACGCCGGCCCTCCGCTTCCCACGACGCCCTATTCGGGATGAACCGGCGACCCGGCTGATTGCAGGTTTCAGCGCCGGCTGATTGCAGGTTTGCGCGTGGTTGAAACCGAGGATCGCTTCGCTTCGCGCAAAACGTCGGGGCGCTGCTGAGAAACCCGTTCGAGAACGCCCCATTTCAGCCGGTTTCTGAAGTTGGCATTTTGGCCCGAGGATAGAGCGGGGCCGGGCGCTGCTGGGGGTTGCTTGCGCCGGGATTTCGGGCGCGAGTCACCGAAGGTCCGTCCGCGACCTTTGCGACCGATAAGCCGAGCAAGGAGGCACACGATTCCGAAGTTCTGGTAACGCAGTGCCGACGCGGGAGGCGTGGCCCGAGGCCAGGCTCCGCGCTCCCCGGCGCCGCGAGCCCACCGCAGTGTCCGGCCACGCGGGCCCCACTACCCGCGGGCCGATAGTGGGGGGACGGGGTTGCTTCGTCGGCCGCGCCACGACGGCCTCCTCGCAATGAGGTCGTCTTCCCAACAATCAGGGAACGCGGGGTCGCGCTGTGTGGTCTAACGATCGGCCGTCGCGGCCGCAACCCTGGCGCTCTTCGGCGACAGTATCCCCGCGAAGATGCCAACGCCGTTCTTCTGGCGCTCCGCGTTCCAGTTCACGAGGTCGTCGAACGAGCTGTAGGCCGCGGGCACCACGAAAAGCGTCATAACCGTCGACACGAGCATGCCGCCGACCAATCCGATGGCCATCGAACGCTGGGTCTCAGCACCCGGCCCGATGGCGAGGGCCGCGGGCAAAGCGCCCGCGATGGTCGCGATCGACGTCATCAGGATGGGCCGCAGACGGACCGGACAGGCCTGCAGCAGCGCTTCGTGCCGCTCGACACCCCGGTCGCGGATCTGGTTCGTGAAGTCGACGAGCATGATCGAGTTCTTCTTCGCGATACCCATCAGCAGGATCAGGCCCAAAACGCTGTAGACGTTGAGGGACTGGCCCATGAGGTACAGCATGAGCAGCGCGCCGCTCACGCTGAAGGGCAGAGCGAGGAGAACCACGATGGGATGCGTGAATGAGTTGAACTGCGCGGCCAGCACCATGTAGGCCACGATGATGCCCATGAAGAATGCGAAGCCGAGCGATTCGAAGCTCTCCGCGAAGGCCTGCGAGGAACCGGCGGGCAGCGCCCGATAGCCGTCGGGCAGGATCTCGCGCGCGACCTTGAGCGCGCCGTCGATGGCCTGGGCCTGGGAGTAACCCTGTCCGATGTTGCCGGAGATGCGGATCGCGCGTTCACGGTCGAGCCGGGTGATCGCCTGGAGCGAGGGAGCCTGTTCAATGCGCACCAGGTCACCTAGCCGGACCAGATCGCCGGTTCGCGTGCGCACCAGAAGACGTGCGATGTCCTCGGGCTTCTCGCGCTGATTCGCGAGCAGGCGCACGCGGATGTCGAAGCGACGGCCGCCGTCCTTGAAACGCCCGGCGCGCACACCGCCGATGGCCGCATTCACGGTTTCGCCGATAGCGCTCATCGAGATGCCGAGGTCGGCCGCCTTGTTGCGGTCGGGAATCACCTGCACCTCGGGCATGCCGAGGCGGTAGTCGCTGTCGACATCGGCGACGATGCCCGACGTGCGCAGCGCGTCCATGATCTCGGTCGCCTTCTGAGCGAGGGTGTCCCAATTGGCGCCGCGGATGGAGAACTCAACCGGTGACCCGCGCCCGGAAGTGAAGGCCTGCTGGGAGTTCTCGGACAGGGAGATACGAGCGCCCGGGATCTTCGAAAGGTCGCGGCGCATCTCGTCCATGAGTTCGGTCTGAGTCAGCGGACGTCCGAACCTCGGATCATCGGGCCGGTCTTTCAGGTCCTGCATCGTCACCATGACGTTGCCCGAGGACACATCACCGCCACCGCCGCCGCCAAAGCCGCCGGGGCCGCCGTAATAGCGGCGGATCTCCGGGCGTCGGACCAGATACTCCTCCACCTGCAGCGACAAGCGGTTGGTGACCTCGAGACTGGTGCCGATGGGAAGGGTGTAGCCGATGCGGAAGCGGCCGGTGTCATGACGAGGCACGAATTCCTGAGGCAGCAGAACGAGCAGGTACAAAGAAGCGACGAAGACGATGAGCGACCCCCCGATGACCCACGAGCGGTGGTGCAGCGCGGGTTGCAGGACCTTGAGGTAACCCGCGGCGAGGCGCTCGAAGGTGCGATCGACAGCCCGGCCCACGCGCCCACGCTTCTCCCCCACCTGAAGGAAACGCGAGCAGCGCATCGGCGTGAGGGTGAGCGCTTCCAGCAGCGAGAGCAGGACGGCCACCGAAATCGTGACCCCGAACTGGAAGAAGAACTTGCCGATGATGCCCTTCATGAAGGCCACGGGCAGGAAGATGGCCACGATCGCCGCGGTGGTGGCCGAGGCCGCGAAGGTCACCTCGCGCGCTCCGATGCTCGCGGCTTTGATCTTGCCCTCGCCCATCTCCCGATGCCGGTAGATGTTCTCGAGGACGACGATCGCGTCGTCGACCACGATGCCGACCACGAGCGAGAGTCCCAGGACCGTGAACGTGTTCAGGGTGAATCCGAGGAAGTACATCGCGATGAACGGACCGAGGAGCGACGTGGGAATCGCCATCAGGACGTTGAGGGACGAGTTCCCCGAGCCCAGGAACAGCCAGCAGACGAACCTCTTGAGAATCG
>CAZBTT010000375.1:0-5299 GCA_964494295.1 uncultured Acidobacteriota bacterium | reverse complement strand
CACAGCCCTTTGCCGGACCTTTGTGGTCGATAGCGATGTCGCCCGAAAGTGCGTCTTGAATACAATCGCCAGCCTCGAAGAAAGATCACTCGTTTCCCGACTCCCGAAGGAGCACAAACCTTGAACGCAACACTGCCCTTGAGCCTCGCGCTCCTGCTTCCCGGCATCCAGAGTGAACAACCCCCCAAAGCTGCATCGAAACCCGGCGCCGCCGCGAAGGCACCAAAGGTGGAGCCGACCCCCTTTCCGTTCAGGCTGCGTGGAGGGCTTCAGGGCACCGTCGATATCCAGGCGGTTCAGGTCGAAACCCGCCTGATTGCCGACCGACTCCGCCAGGAACTCAAGATTCCCGTCCAGGCCACCGCGGTAGTCGCCGCTCACAAGGTAGACCTCACCTTGAAGGGTGCGCCGCTGAGCTTGCTTCTCTCCTCCCTGGCCCCCGTCGTGCTCGCCGACATCGAGGTCTTGGGAGACCGCACCGCCGATATCTGGAAGGCGATTCACCTCGTGGGCTATAACGAGAAAAGCCCCGCGAAACCGATCGAACAGGTCGGCTTCCTCGTGGCGGCGGGCGTCACGGATGACCCGAGCGTCACCGCTGAGGACCTCAAGGCCCGCGAGGACAAGGAAGCTGCCAAGGGTCTCGAAGGAGAGGAGCAGGAGCGCGAGAAACCCTCGCTCTCGGTGTCCGCTCAGGACGGTCGGGTCAGCGTCCGGGCGCGAAAGCAGTTCCTGGCCGTACTGCTCAACGAGGTGGCGGCTCGTGCGGCCATAGCCTTCGAGATCCGGGGCAACGTGGACATGGTCCCGGTCGACATCGAAATTCGCGACCTGCCGCTGGTCGACTTGCCGGTGGCACTTGGACGCGCGGGAGTTCGGGTTGTTATCCGCAAGGACCTGAATACGGGCGAGGAAGTGGTCCACGGCATCCGCCTCGGAGACGGACTCCAGTAGCCGACGATCCGCCTACTGAATCCTGACCCGCCCCCCGAACCCCTCTTCGTACGTGTGGTAGTAGTCGAGCGACGTCTCGGGGTGCTTCCAGCAGTAGTAGCCGCTGCCGTTGTCGAAGTCGACGAGCCATAGGCCCTTGATGTCCAGGCCCAGCTGGCCCATCTCGGCGGCCCAGGCATTGACGATCGACTGCGCCTGCTCACGGGTATGGGCGCTGTCGACGGCAGTGGCCAGGAGCCGCTCGACCCGCTCGTGGGCCTCGTTCGTAACCTGCTGCACCAGAGGAAGCAGGGCCACGGCCTCGGCGTAGCTGAACAGGCGCTTCCCCTCGTGAGGCTGGTTCACAAAGCCCGGCCCGAAGGTCGTGGGCCGACCGAAGTCCATTCCGCGGCCCGTTCGGCGGGTACTGGGTCCGGGACCATCAGGCGATGGTGACCTCGTCGCACAGGTAGACGTCCTGAATCGCGTTGAGGAGCTTGATGCCGGCGGCCATCGGGCGCTGGAATGCCTTGCGCCCCGAGATCAGGCCCATGCCGCCGGCGCGCTTGTTGATCACGGCGGTGCGCACGGCCTCGCCGAAGTCGTTCTCTCCCGAAGCGCCGCCTGAGTTGATGAGACCGGCGCGGCCCATGTAGCAGTTCGCGAGCTGGTAGCGGGTGAGGTCGATCGGATGGTCGGAAGTGAGTTCCGTGTAGACCCGCTTGTCGGTCTTGCCGTACGGGTTCTCCTTCGAGTTCAAGACATCGTAGCCGCCGTTGTTCTCGGGCAGCTTCTGCTTGATGATGTCGGCCTCGATCGTGACGCCTAGATGGTTGGCCTGGCCCGAGAGGTCCGCCGAGAGGTGGTAGTCCTTGTCCTTCTTGAACGCAGGGTTCCGAAGGTAGCACCACAGGATCGTGGCGAGGCCCATGTCGTGGGCGGCGTGAAAGGCCTGGCTCACTTCCACGATCTGACGCGCCGAAGCGTCGGAGCCGAAGTAGATGGTGGCGCCCACCGCGGTAGCCCCCATGTCCTTCGCCTGCTTGACCGCGCCGAACATGATCTGGTCGAACTTGTTCGGGTAGGTGAGGAATTCGTTGTGGTTGACCTTCACGATGAACTGGATCTTGTGCGCGTATTTGCGCGCGCACGCGCCGAGCACGCCGAGGGTCGAGGCCACGGCGTTGCAGCCGCCCTCAAGCGCGAGTTCGATGATTTTCTCGGGATCGAAGTAATCCGGGTTCTTGGCGAAGGACGCGCCGGCCGAGTGTTCGATGCCCTGATCGACGGGAAGGATCGAGAGGTAGCCGGTGCCCCGGAGCCGACCGGTGTCGAACATCTGCTGTAACGATCGCAGGACCGGAATGGGGCGATCCGACGAATGGTGGTTGTGCGAGACCCAGTTGGGATCGGGCAGATGCAGCCGGTCCTTCGAGATGGTGGTGCACTTGTGGTCGAGGAGGCTCTTCGCATCCTTGCCGAGCGCCTGTTCGATGGCTTGTAGATTGGTCATGAGGTCGGTCTCTTTCGACGGAAGTTTATCGGTAAGTCACTCCGGGCTTGCACGGCCCGGCAGCTACGGGACCCGTGTGTTCTGCCAGGCGACCTGGATGAGGCGATCCTTCCGTCGTTCGTAGACGTCCGTAAAGCGCGCTCGTGTGTCGAGAGTCCCGCTGGCATTGACGGCTTGAACCCGGATCATTCCGGTGATTATGACCACCGTTCCGAAGTGTCTCACTTGTCGTTCGATCACGTCGATCGCCTTGTACTTGAGCGCGCCCGTGCGGATCGCCTCCACGAACTCCGTCTTCGACTGATAGGCGCCGGTGGAATGCTGGTAGGTCAGCGACTCATCGAGAGCAGTCTCGAGGTAGGCCGCGTCGCCCTTGATCATGGCGGCGAACCGCGCGTCTTGCGCGGCAAGGGCCGCGGCGTCGCCTTTCGCAGGAGCTTCTGCCTGCAGGCTGAGAACCAGAAGCAGGGTGAACATGATGGTCATAGACTCTCGTCCTCGATGAGCAGTTGGCGCAGGGCGGCCGCGGTCGCGATTTTCGCAGGTATCGGGGCGATTCTCGCCCTGCCTTCGGTGATTGCGGAGAATCCCGCTTCCCGCGCGACCCTCGCCGCCGGAACCGACGACGCCTTCGCGGTGTCCGGAATGGAGCCGCGCGAGAATCTCGTGGGCGGAGGCGCCTTGCGGTGGACGAGACCCCGAGCCACATTCAGGTTCGATTCCGTCGGCCCCGGGGCCCTCAACATCGACCTCGAGATCAAGGATCACCGCACCGAGGTGAATGTCGTCGCGAACGGCGCGAGGATCGGGTCGCTGCGGCCGGGCGAGCGTCGCCTTTCTTCCGCGATCCTGGTCTCGGGCCGCTCCCTCGACCTTGGCCTGGAGACCGAGGGCTTCCAGGCTTCCGGCCGGGTGCTCGGAACACAGTTCGTCTCCCTGACCGTCTCCCCGGGGCCCTCCCGAAAACGCGGTTTCGCGGCCGTTCCGGCGCGTCTGTGGCTCACCCTTGGGGGCGTCCTCATGGTGGCCTTCGTCTGCGCCGGTCTATCGGGCTTGAGTTCCTGGTCGATCGTGCTCCCGCCCGCAGCACTTCTGCTCACGGTGCTGCCCGCCGGATTGTGGCGATCAAGTTGGCTTCTCGAATCCAGCAGCCTCGTGGCCGCGGCCACGGTGATCGCCACCCTCGCGGCGACCCGGGCGATGGGGAGCGCCCTTTCCCGCAGCGCTCTGCAGGTCTGCCTGCTTACCGCGATCATTGTTCACGGCATCCTCCCGCCCTCTCCGCTCGTGATCCAGGGAGACGCGCAACTCCACGGGAACAAGCTGAAGGAAGTCGCGGGTGGAAACCGGTTTCCGACCACACGCACGGACCACAAACCGCCTTTCGAGATTCCCTACGGCTTCAGCTTCTACGGTCTTCTTTCGCCGCTGGCGTCGCCGGCCGAATCGAACGTGCCGGCCGTCCGCCATGGCTCCGCGGCCTTCTCGGCACTCTCCATCGTGGCCCTTGCCCTCTTCCTCGGACGCACCTCCGCCGGCTTCGCCGCCGGGGCGGTCCTTCTGTGGACCTTCGCGCCGGTAAATCTGCGGACCATGGGTTATGGAAATTTGTCGAACGTCTTTGCGCAGGCCACCTTCGTCTTATTCCTCGTGGCCGCGGGCGGGATGCCGAGGGGGCGTCTCAAGACACTCGTTCTCACCCTGCTCGTGTCGGTTTCCGCGACGGCGCATCTGTCTTCGTTCATCGTTCTCGTGACCCTGCTTGTGGTGAGTTTTCACTTCTCCTCCGACCGACGAAGCCCCGCTTTCCGGCCGCTCCTCGCGGGCGTGGCGATCGCGGGGACCTACTTCTCCACCTTCGTTCCCCTGATCGCCTCGCAGTCCTCGAGGCTGCTGGCGGAACGAGGGGGTAGCGGCGGCGTCTTCGATCCGTGGCGTCTCCCGAATCAGGTCGTCGCCAGTTTGGGGTGGCCGCTGCTGTTAGCTATCGGGCTTTCGTTTCTGGTCGCGAGTCCCCGGCTGACTCTGCCCCTCGCGAAGAGCCTGCTGGCGTCAGGAGTTCTTCTCGCGATCGCGGCTCTGGTTTCACCCGTGGAAGTCCGTTACCTCCTGGCTCTGGTTCCCCTTCTCGCGATCCTCGCCGCCGCGGCCTTCGATCCCGACGAGGGGCCATCGTTTCCGCGACAGACACTGAGCGCCATCGTCGATCTGCCCGGGCTACGGGTCCTCGGCTCGCCGATGGTCCGGTTCCCGATCGCACTTGTCCTCCTTCTCGCCGCGACATGGAGCGGCGTCCTGGTCCTGATGGAGTTTGTGCCCCTCTCGGCCATCTGACCTCGGCTGCTACACTCAACCTTTCCAATAACTTATGGAGTACATCTGCAAGGTCGGCACGCCCGCGGGCGAGATCGTCGAGCGCCGGTTTGACGCTCCCAGCGACGATGCGCTCAGGGCCGATCTTGCGCGACAGGGCCTCTACCTGTTCTCCCACAAGAGGGCGAGCGCAGGTTTCTCCTTTTCGTCCCCGCGCGTCAAGACGGAGAACCTTCAGCTCTTCGGCCAGGAACTGGCCGCGCTCCTCAAGGCCGGCCTGCCTCTGGCCCAGGCGATGGACCTCATGGTCGAGAGGCAACGCGAGCCCGTCTTCAAACGTTCCCTGGCCGCGGTGCGTGACCGGGTGAAGTCGGGTGTGGCACTTTCCGAGGCCTTCCGTCAGGAGGGCCCCCTCTATCCGCAGATGTTCCCGGCGACCCTCATCGCGGGCGAGCGCAGCGGCAACCTCGAGGCGGTTCTGCGCCGCTTCGTCTCGTACCTCAAGCTCAGTCAGACGATCAAGAAGAAAGTGATCGCCGC
>CAZBTT010000374.1:3108-5316 GCA_964494295.1 uncultured Acidobacteriota bacterium | reverse complement strand
GGCGGTTCCCGCGTAGCGGACCATGCCGGAGGTGGCGGCCACCGCGGCGCCGGTTTCGAAGAAGAACTCACCGCGGCTCCAGATGGCGAGCTGGTAGACCGCCTCTTCGCCCGAGAGGTCTTCGACCTGAGCGTGCACGATCCGGCCCTCGTGGATGTAGATCTGGCCCTTGATGTCGCCGTCGGTCAGATGAAAACAGCCGGTCTTTCCAGACGACGAGACGAGCTGAATGACGTCGGGCAGGGGCAGTTCGGAGAGCGATCCTTGGAAACTCATCGGTGTGGTTTCAGTGGTCTTTTCTTAGATACGGGGCGCACAAATCAGGCTACAAGGCAGCTTGGGGGCTGTCAAACAAGGGTCGTCTCTTCAAGAGCGTCCGAAACTCTCCGCGACTTCGAGACGGGCGACGACGGTCTCCTGGCCGAGGCACTCCAGAAGGTCGAACAGGGGAGGACCCACCGACACGCCGGTGGTCACGGTCCTCGATCCGTTGATGAGGAGGCCGGCTTTGATTCCAAGCTCGTCCGCGAGTCTTCGCAGTTCGACCTCCGCCGACTCCTTGCTGAAGTCGGGGATCGCCTTCAAGCGGCCCGCGAGTTCCACCAGCCATTTCCGGAGGCCTGGATCCTTGTCGACGTTCTTCTCCACCGCCACGGCGTCGATCTCGAACGTCTTGTCGAAGTAGGCCCGCCCCAATCCCGAAAAATCCTTGAGGGTGATGAAACGCGGACGGAGCAGATCCACCGCCTTCTTGAACCACTCGCGCCGGTTCCAGCCTTCCGCCCAGGACTCGTCCCACAGGCCGGCCGATTTCAGCTCCGCTTCGACCATAGGGATCAGGGAATCGAGCGGCATCTTGTTCATGTGCTCGGCGTTTAAGTGCAACGCCTTGCGGTCGGTCCACTGACGCGGATCGGTCTCAGAGAAATTCACGATCGCGTTGCCGCGCGAAATCCCGCTCAGAGAGAACGCCTCGATCAGTTCGGGGGTGGTGAAGAACTCCTTGTCGGTTCCAGACGACCAGCCGATCAGGGCCAGGAAGTTGCGGAACGCCTCGGGGATGAAGCCCTTGTCGCGGTACGTCGTCACCGAAACGACTTCGCCGTGTTTGCGCTTGGACAACTTCGCCCGGTCGGGGGCGTTGATCAGCGGCAGGTGGGCGAATTCGGGCGGCTTCTTGCCGAGGGCCTCGTACAAAAGGATCTGCTTGTGGGTATTCGACAGATGGTCCTGGCCGCGGATCACATGCGAGATCACCATGTGGATGTCGTCGCATACCACCACGAAGTTGTACAGAGGCGAGCCATCCGGGCGTAGAAGGGCGAAATCCTCGGTGTCCTTGTGCTTCCGCTCCTGGGTTCCGTAGACGCCATCTTCGAACACTGTGGCGCCGTCGCCCTCGGGCACGCGGAAACGCACGGTGAAGGGTTCACCCTTGGCGGCGCGGCCGTCGGACTCTTCCTTCGACAGCAGCCGCGAGGGCGCGTCACGCTGCCACGGCCGCTTTTCGGCATCCGCCTGCCTGCGCTGGGCTTCCATCTCGGCGGCGGTCGCGAAAGACCGGTAGGCCTTGCCCGCGGCCAGCAACTCGGCGGCCACCTGCTTGTGTCGCTCGACGCCATCGCTTTGGAGGAAGGGACCTTCGTCCCAGTCCAGGCCCAGCCACTTGAGGCCCTCGAGGATGCTCTTCGTGTTCTCGTCCGTTGAGCGCTCCTTGTCGGTGTCCTCGATCCTCAGGATGAACGTGCCGCCGTATTTCTTGACGTAGAGCCAGTTGAACAGCGCCGTGCGTCCGCCTCCGATATGGAGATAGCCGGTCGGGGAGGGGGCGAAACGGACACGGATGGCAGAGGCGCTCATTGGATTCAGCCCCATTTTACGGCCCCCGGGTCATTCACCCCTCGAAGCACCCGATTCACCCGCTTGAACAAAATCGGGACCAGCGTCGTTCTATAGTCTCAAGGCCGAGGTGTCTCTCCAACCATGACTCATGCGCTCCAACTGAAGAACGTCCGCAAAGCCTTCCAGGGCCACGTCGCGGTCAAGGGACTCGATCTCGAAGTTCCGACCGGATCCGTATTCGGCCTCTTGGGACCCAACGGCGCCGGGAAAACGACGTCCATTCGAATGGCCATGGACATCATCGACCCCGACACCGGCGAG
Organism: uncultured Acidobacteriota bacterium; assembly: GCA_964494295.1. GTDB lineage: Bacteria > Acidobacteriota > Vicinamibacteria > Fen-336 > JAGNNV01 > JAGNNV01. The sequence goes on along the minus strand of CAZBTT010000374.1, from coordinate 3,153 downwards.
GTTTTGATCCTTGGGAGAAAGGCCGACAAAGCCCTTCTCGACCGG
>CAZBTT010000374.1:0-3098 GCA_964494295.1 uncultured Acidobacteriota bacterium | reverse complement strand
CAACGCCCAGACCCCGCAATTGCTGCAGCTAGATTTTGGCCGTCCGGTCACGTTCAACCGCCTGTACGTGAGCTTTCAGTCGAAGGAGTTGCGGGCCAATGACTTCCGTTTCGAAGTACCGGCCGACGGAGGGTGGCGCCCGGTGGCCGAAGTGCAGGAGAATTACGACCGCCGCCGCGTGCTTTCGCTGGACAAGGTGAGCGCCGACAAACCCCTTCGCGACCGGCTCGGCTACATGACCGCGGAGCGTGGCCTCTACCAGAAGATGTTCGTCTAGGAACTTCTCGTCTTCATGGCGGAACTGAAGGGGGTCCGGCCCGCGGATTCGAGAAAGCGGATGCTCCCCTGGCTCGAAAAACTGGGCCTCGGCGGCTGGCACAAGAAGAAGGCGAACGAACTTTCAAAGGGCATGCAGCAGAAGGTCCAATTCATCCAGACCCTGCTTCATGACCCCGACATCCTCATCCTCGACGAGCCCATGAGCGGTCTCGATCCCGTCGGCACCAACGTCATGCGCGACGCCATGATCGAACTCTCGCGGGCCGGAAAAACCCTGATCGTGAGTTCGCACCAGATGGCCACGGTCGAGCAGATGTGCGACCGTGTGGTCCTCATCAACAAGGGCGAGAAGGTGTTGGACGGCCGCGTCGCCGACATAAAGGCGAGCTACGGTAAGAACACCATAAACCTCGCTTTCGAGGGCGACGGGTCCTTCCTGAAGACCGTCCCGGGTGTGGCTGCGGTGAACGATCACGGCCGCTACGCCGAATTGAAGCTCGGCCCCGGCGCCGACCCGCAGTCGATCCTTCGCGTGGTCAGCGAGAAACTCAGGATCACGAAGTTCGAGGTGGTCGAGCCCTCCCTTCACGACATCTTCATCGAACGCGTCACCGAGGTGCCCGCATGAGCCGCGACATTCTGGTCATCGCGAAACGCGAGTTCATAGAGCGCGTTCGCACCAAAGCCTTCGTCATCGGCACCATCCTCGGTCCCATCTTCATGGCCGGAATCATGATCGTGCCCGCCTTCATGGCGAGCCGCCTCGCGAAGTCCGTCTCGATCACTGTCATCGACGCCGAGGGATCCTTGCGCGCCCTGGTGGAGGAGAGTCTTTCCGGCGACGCGGAGGCGAAGGAAGGCGCCACGGACCGGATCGGAAGGCCGCGCAACCAGGGGACCACGAAGTTCGTGGTCAAGCCGCCCGAGGGCCCAGACCTCGCCGCTCAGCGCGAGGCCGCGAAACAGGCGGTCCTAAACGGCAGCCTCGATGCCTATGTCGTGCTTCCGCCCGACGTTCTTACTGAGTCCAAGGCGGAGTACTACGCCAAGAGCGTCACCGATTTCGAGGGCATCCGTGCCGTCGACCGCGCGATTGAAAAGGCTGTGTTCGCCAAACGGATCAGCGGGGCCGGCATCGACCCCGCCCACGTGGCCGCCCTCACCCGGCCGCTCGACTTGAAGCGCCTGCGGGTCAGCGACAAAGGCGAACAGGAGGACCGCGGCGTTTCGTTCTTCCTGTCACTGATCCTCGTCATGATGATCTACATCGGGACGCTCATGTGGGGCCAGGTGGTGATGACGGGCGTGATCGAGGAAAAGAGCAACCGCGTGGTCGAGGTCATTGTCTCGTCCACCACGCCGCGGAATCTGCTCTTCGGAAAACTTATCGGGGTGGGTGGCGCCGGCCTGCTCCAGTTCGGCATCTGGATTCTGGCGCTGGTGGGCGTCTCCGCCGCTTCGGGCTCGATGGCTTTCCTCTCGGGCATCGATCTTCCCGAGATCAACCCGGTGCTTGTTGCCGCGTTCCCGATCTTCTTCCTGCTCGGTTTCTTCCTCTACGCCTCGCTCTACGCCGCCATCGGGGCCGCGGTGAACACGATCCAGGAAGCCCAGAACTTCATCTTTCCGGTGATGCTTCCCATCATCATGGCCATGGTCTGCTGGCCGGTGGTGATGCGCGCGCCCGACTCGACGCTTTCCGTCGTGTTGTCACTGATACCGTTCATGACCCCGATCCTGATGTTCCTGCGCATGAGCGTGCTGATGCCGCCGGTCTGGCAGATCGCACTCTCCGTGGTCCTCACGAGCCTCACTATCGCCCTCGTCATCTGGATCGCTGCGCGCATCTATCGCGTTGGGATCCTTATGTACGGCAAGCCCCCCAACTTCCCGGAGATGGTTCGCTGGGTCCGACACGGCTAGCCTATCTAGCGTAGGCGGGATTCACTCCCGCCGGAGCGCGGGGGTGCGGGGGGCAGAGCACTGGTTCAGTCAACATCTGCGGCCCCCTGCCTCAACGAAACGAGCGGGATCGAAGGCTTTGAGGTCGTAAGCGGGCGTTTCACCCATAGCCAGGGTCGCTGCGATTTCGCCCACCAGCGGGCCGAGCAGGATGCCGTTGCGGAACAGGCCCCCGGCCACGATGACGCCTTCGGCCGAACCTCCGCCGATGACGGGCAGGCCGTCCGGCGTCGCAGGCCGGAAACCGATCCAGGTCTCGGCGATCGAAGCCTTCCGGGTTAGCGGAGCGATCGAAGCCGCGATGCCGATGATGTGACCGATACCCTCGGCGGTCACACGGGTGTCGAACCCCGCCTCTTCCATTGTGCTTCCCACGATGAGCCGGCCGTCGCTTCGAGGCACGATGTAACCGTGATTACCGTAGACGACGTGCCGCATTGACGGCCCATCGGCGAGCGACATCATGTGGCCTTTCACGGGACGAACCGGGATGGCCTGGCCATAGCCTTCGAGTTGGCCGGCCCTCGCGCCGAGCGCGTTGATCATGGTTCGGACCTCGAGGCGGCTCTGGTCGGTTCGAACCGCGGCCAGACGGCCGTTCGCGATTTCGAGATCACGCAGCGGTGTGTACTCGCGAATCTCGACGCCGCCAGCCCCTTCCGCACCGTTATGCCATTCAGCGACCGCGAGCGCCAGCGATTTTCCGTCCGGCGAAAACGCGAGGCCGGCAGGAAACTGATCGGTCTCCCACTTTTTGACGATCTCGCCGCTCGCGGCATTGCGCAACTGCACGTCCTTCCCCGTAGCCACGGCCAACAACGTTCCGTCCCCGGTTGCCGCCAATGCCCCCGCCCCCC
>CAZBTT010000373.1:0-5316 GCA_964494295.1 uncultured Acidobacteriota bacterium | reverse complement strand
ACTCTCGTCCCGAACAGGTACTCGGCGGCTTTTTCACCGTAGTACGACCAGCCGAGAATGGTCGAGAAGACGAAGGTGAGCAGACCGACCGTGAGGATGAGTCCGCCGATGACGGGAATATCCTCGAACGCGCGATGAGTGAGGGCCGCGCCGCCCAGGCCGTTCTTCCACTCGCCGGAGTTCACGATCACGAGGCCGGTCATCGCGCACACCACCACGGTGTCCCAGAAAGTGCCGGTCGAGGACACCAGAGCCTGCCGCACCGGATTCTTCGTCTGGGCCGCCGCGGCCACGATGGGCGCGCTGCCAAGACCGGATTCGTTCGAGAAGAGTCCGCGGGCGATTCCATAGCGGATGGCCTGGGAGATGCCGGCGCCGATGAAACCGCCGACCGCGGCCTGGCCGACGAACGCCGAAGTCACGATGGTGACCAAAGTGTCGGGAATACGTTCGAAGTGCATCATCAGGAGGATGAGGCAGCCGATCACGTAGAAGATGGCCATGAACGGCACGAGCTTTTCGCAGACCGCGGCGATGGACTTGATGCCGCCGAGGATCACGATGGCGGTGAGCGCCGTCATCAGCGCACCGGTGATCCATGGGTTGAGACCAAGGCTCTCCTTGGCGAGAGACGAGATGGAGTTCGCCTGGGTCATGCAGCCGATGCCGAAAGCGGCGATCGCGGTGAGGGCCGCGAAGATCATGCCCAGCCACTTCGCGTTCAAGCCCCGTTCGAGCGCGTACATCGGGCCGCCCGCCATCGTGCCGTCCTTTGTGACCACGCGATACTTGACGGCGAGGACGGCCTCGGCGTACTTGGTCGCGATGCCGAAGACACCGGTGAGCCACATCCATAACACCGCGCCGGGGCCGCCGATTGAAACCGCGGTGGCCACACCGACTATGTTCCCTGTACCGATCGTCGCGGCGAGGGCGGTGGTCAGTGCGCCGAACTGAGAGACGTCGCCCGCCCCTTCCTTGTCCCGCGACAGGGAAAGACGGATCGCCTGAGGAAGGTACCTCTGGATGAAGCGCAGCCTGAAGGTCAGGAACAGGTGGGTTCCAAAGAGCAGGATGAGCAGGGGCGGCCCCCAGACCCAGTCACTGATCGATTGGAGCGTGCTTTCGAGCGAGGTCATTCAGTTCTCCACAGGCGGCAAAGGTGCGACGTGACGGTAGCAGAGCGCCTATCCGGCTCAAAATTTGACGTCTCTGCTACGCTTCATTGGTGCGGATCGTGTACGCCTCATCGGAGATGGCGCCCTACGCCAAGACGGGCGGTCTCGCGGACGTCTCGGCGGCCCTGCCCAAAGCCCTGGCCGCCCGCGGTCACGAGGTTCTCTGCTTTCTGCCGCGCTACGGATCGATCGCTTTCCCTCCCGGCAGGTTCGTCGGTTCGGTTCATGTGCCCGTCGACAACGTGCATCGAAGCGCTGGTTTCTATGAGCGAGAACTGGCGCCCAACCTTCGCGTGATCTTCGTCGAGCATCCGCCTTTTTTTGACCGGCAGGGAATCTACGGAGACAGCAACGGGGACTTTGGCGACAACGAGTTCCGCTTCGCCTTCTTCTGCCGCGCGGTCCTCGAGTTCTGCCGGAGCCGCGGGTACCGGCCCGATGTCGTTCACGCCCACGACTGGCAGACCGGCCTGCTTCCCGTGTATCTGAAGGCGTTCTATATCGACGACCCGACGCTGCACCGCGTTCCGAGCGTCTTCACCATCCACAACCTTGCGTATCAGGGACAGTTCTCCGCCGCGACACTTGGCCCTCTTGGCCTTCCCGACTCGCTCGCCGCCGAGGATGCGCTCGAATGGAATGGCAACATCAGTTACATGAAGGGCGGCATTCTCTTCTCCGAGGTGGTGACCACGGTCTCGCCCACCTATGCGCGGGAGATTCAGACCGCCGAGTTCGGTCAGGGTCTTGAAGGCGTGGTTCGGTCCCGGGCCGAGGATCTGGTCGGCATCCTGAACGGCGTGGACTACGAGGAGTGGGATCCGCGCCACGATCCCCATATAGCCGCCCCCTACGACGAGATCGAGCAGGCGGGAAAGGCCGCCTGCAAGCGAGCACTTCTCGCCGAGTTCGGCCTTTCGCGCGAACCCGACCTTCCCCTCATCGGCATCGTCTCGCGGCTCGTGCACCAGAAAGGTTTCGACCTCGTCAACGCGGCCATGGAACCGTTGCTCGCTCGCGGCCTGCGCATGGTGGTTCTCGGTTCGGGTGAACCCGATGTCGAAGCCGGTCTGCGCGAGTTCGTGAGGCGCGACCCGCTCAGGTTCGGCGTCCGCTTTCAGTACGACGCGGGCCTCGCCCATCGTATCGAGGCAGGAGCCGACATCATTCTGATGCCGTCACGCTTCGAGCCTTGCGGTCTCACCCAGATGTACTCGATGCGTTACGGCACGATCCCGATCGTGAGGTCCACGGGCGGGCTCGCCGATACCGTGGAGCCGTTCGATCTGAAGAAGAAGACGGGCACGGGCTTTGTCTTCGAGCATGCGGACGCGACCGGGCTCATGTGGGCGGTCGATCAGGCTCTGGCCGCTTACTCGAAACCGGGGCCCTGGACCGTGCTGATGCAGAACGCGATGCGTCGCGACTTCTCCTGGAACCTCTCGGCGGAAAGGTACGAGGTCGTATACTCGCACGCTCAGTCCACCGCCTGAACAGATCCGCCGCATCCCACCGCCCCGAGGCCGCCAAACCGCCATGTCCGACGTCATCGCCACCTTCACCGACCAGAACTTCGAAGCCGAGGTCCTGCAGTCCAAGGTTCCGGTTCTCCTCGATTTCTGGGCGGAGTGGTGTCAGCCCTGCATCGCGATGGTTCCCGACCTCGAAAGTGTCGCCACCCAGTTCCAGGGCCGCCTGATCGTGGGCAAGGTCAACGTGGAAGAGAACGAGCACGTTCCTTTCAACTACAACGTGACCGCCATGCCGACCCTCATCCTGCTCAAAGGCGGGCAGGTGGTCGAGCAGCGAGTGGGCAAGATGAGCCGCGACGGTCTGACCAAGCTCGTTGAGCCTCATCTCTAACCCGAACCAAGTTTCCCAAAAACCCCTCCCGGGGGGGCATATCCCGGGATGTCGAACGACAGAGAAAAGAGGGGCGTTGCTCGATTCCTGCTGCCGTCCGTGCTAACCGTACCCCCCTCCAACCCCAAAACTGTCAGGAGACACAAACGACGTGGCAAAAAACAACCAGCGTGACCCCAATCTCCGCGCCACAACCGTTGCGCGCGTGAACCAACTTGTGAAGGGTGGCCTCAGCAAGGCCGCGGCCTTCGAGAAGATCAGCGCCGAAACGGGTCGCGCCAAAGACGCCGTTCAGATGCTGTATTACCGCGCCATTCGCGCCGCCAAGGCGGGCAAGGGCCCGAAGGCGACCGGCGCCAAGGTCAAGGCGACCAAGGTGGCCGCGACTACGCCCGCGACCTCAGCACCAGCGCCTGCCCCTGCGCGCAAGGCCAGGCGTCGTTCTGCCCCCAAGGCGAGTGCGGGAGCGCGCAGCACAGACTTCCTCACCGTGCTGAAGGGCGTCGAGAACGCCATCAACAACCTTCTCATCCACTTCGAGAAGACGGTGGCGGAGAACGAGACGCTCAAAGAGCAGGCGAAGCGCCTTCAGGCGATCACCAGCCTCATCCGCGGCCGGTAGTTCTCAGTCGATCTCTTCGAACCGGTCGATGCGCCTCTTCGGCAATTCGACCGGTTCGGGAGCCTCGTCCTCGGGCGCCTCAAAGGTGGCGTCGGGTACGAGTCGCGCCGAGACGGCAGCCCGGATTTCTTCATCGGCGGGGTGATCCGCGCGACCCAGATAGAGCGCCGCCCATAATCCCAGCAGCGGGTCGGCGAAGTCGTAGCGTTTCCTGACCTGGGTCAGCAGACCCACCTCGACCAGCCAGCGCAGGTACTGCCGCGAAGCCCCGGCCGTCCGCCCGATGTGGGGAAACAGGTCCGTGAGCCGCTGATCGCGCGCGCCCGCCACCACCTCGGCAGCTCGTTTGGCCACCGCGTAGCCCCGGCTCCGCAGCAGCAGGACCTCGTAGTGACGTCGGCAGACCAACTCGAGTGCTCCACCCGGCCGCAGGAGGCGCGCCAGGGATCGTTCAACGTCCCGCGAGTCGCGCATGTCGTTGGCGAGAGGCAGGAGCGTCGCCGCCCATCCACCGGTGGTTGCGATGGCCGCGGCGATCGCGTCGCCGTCGCTGCGCAGGGAAGGCACGCTCTCGAGGTCCTTCGAACAAAGGCCCGGCAGCGCGCGCTTTTCGAAACCGGGAAACAGGTCGGCGGCAAGCCCCAGGTAGGAAGAGGAGAGGACGGCCCCGCGCACCGCGCCGATGGCTCGGGCGAAGGGCTCTTCGATTTTGCCGAGTTCCGGAAAATAGGCGAGCGAACGAATTTCGGTGACTTCGTCCACGAGCCAGACGAAGGGGCGATCGGGAGGGTGCTGGGCGATCAGATCGAACAGACGGAGCAGAGCCTGCGACGAGCGATGACGGTCGCGGACGCTTTCCGCGACGAGTTCGCCGATCAAGGCGGCGTCTTTGGCCATGAACGGGAGCACGGCCTCGGCCACCTTCTCGAGAAGATGCTCCGGTGTTGAGGCCGAGGTGAAGAGGTCCGTGAACACGAACGGAACCGAGCGTTCGCGCAGGGCATCCCGAATCGAGAGGAGGGTATGTGTCTTGCCAGCGCCGACCGGCGCCAGCAGCAACGCCTTCGTTCCCGACGAGGCCTCCTCGGCGAGAGACGAGGCGAAGGCCGCGCGCGAAGCGACGCTCACAACCGTCACACGAGCGGTGTCTTCATCTGGGTCTGCTTCGCGACTTCGATGGCGCGCTCATACCCAGCGTCGACGTGGCGTACGACGCCCATGCCAGGGTCGGTGGTCAGAACGCGGGCGAGCCGTCGCGCCGCCGCTTCCGTTCCGTCTGCCACCACCACCATGCCGGCGTGCAGCGAGTAGCCCATCCCGACACCGCCTCCGTGATGCACCGAAACCCACGAAGCTCCGGACGCCGTGTTCACCAGGGCGTTCAGGATCGGCCAGTCGGCGACCGCGTCCGAGCCGTCACGCATGGCCTCGGTCTCGCGATTGGGAGAGGCGACCGAGCCCGCATCCAGATGATCGCGGCCGATCACGATGGGGGCGCTCACCCGTCCGCTCTTGACGAGGTCGTTGAAGACGGCTCCCATTTTCGCCCGCTCCCCATACCCGAGCCAGCAGATGCGCGCGGGCAGGCCCTGGAACTTCACCCGTTCGCGCGCGAGAGCTATCCAGCGATGCAGGGAGTCGTTCTCCGGGAAA
>CAZBTT010000372.1:0-5317 GCA_964494295.1 uncultured Acidobacteriota bacterium | reverse complement strand
CCTCCCCGGGGCGTCACGATCAGGACCTCGGAACGGGGAAGAAGGGTTGCGGAGAAAGGGCCGATCAACCAGTGAAGCCTGACACGGTGGCTCCCCTCTCCCGAGACGTGATCCCGGACCAGCCAGGCGCCCTTCAGATCCGTAATCACCTGTCGCCGGTGAAGGATGTTGCCGGGGAATCGGCGATATCCCTCGTGCTCTCCGTCGAAGACGCCCAGGTCTTCGCGGGCATCGAACCGGCGCACCTGGCCTTTCGTCCAGTAGAGGTTCTTGAAAGGGCGGTAGTGCAGCATCTGATCGTGGCCATCGACCTCGATGGTGTTGTGGCTCGCCGTGCGGTGGAAATGATGGTGCCACCGGGGATCGCCGTTGTAAAGAAAGCTTCCCCCGTCCACCAACACGTTTTGCCCTCGCCACCAGAGGTCGAAATGGAGCATGTCGATCTGGGAGAAACGGCTTGGAATGGGGCCACAGCGGATGCAGGCGAAGTCATCGGCGTTCTTCCCCCGCATAACCACATACCCCGTCTCCTTGAAGACCACCGAGTTCCTTGAAGGAGCCCGCACCGGAGCTTCGAGGGCGCGCGCTCCGAGGAACCATGCCATCTCCTCGTCCCATGGTCCACGTTCATACGCTCGTTCGCCGCGACACCGAAGGCTCACCGCAGCAAGGGTGGGGCGGAAGTCCGAAAACCCGCAATCAGAGAGAACCATCGGGAGCGACCCGTCGTTGGGACCGTAGTTCGGCAGCGATCCGTCGCCCGGATTCTGATGGGCGAACAGGAAGGTGAGCGAGCGATCCATCGCCGCAAGCAAGGCAGGAGGGGTGGTTTCGCCCATCGCGGTCCAGATGCGATCCGCGGCGAGAAGGGTCTGGAGAGACCCGCGGTGGTAGTTGTGAGAGTTGAGGATGTACGAGCCGTCTGGGTAGAACTGTCGATCGCTCTGCTCATTCAGAGTCTCGCGGCCAAGGGCGAGGCAGCGGGCGGCCTCCGGCCAGCCGGGGACCAAGGCGCCCACCAGAACGAGTCCCAGGGCCTCGGCAAGCAGATGGTTGTTGTAGGTCGACCGGCGTGAATAATCGAAGTGCTCGAGGATGTGCACGCCGGTTTCCATCGCCGCCTGGAGAATGACCTCGCGGAGCCTTGGCATCGAGATCCCGAGGCTTGCGAAGGCATCGTAGGCGAAGGTCCAGGCCAGCAGTCTCAAGGTGAGTTCCTGGCTGGAGAACCAGTGGACCCCCAGGCCGAAGGGATTCATGTCGCGGAAATTCCCGATTTGGTTGCAGAGCGCGTTGCCCCAGACGGGCGCCCTATCGGGAAAGCGCGCGGCTGCGCGAGCGATTCGGTAGGCATGCGGGAAGCGACCGGCCTCAAGGACGAACTTCACGTCGCCCCCCCTGGCGTCGCGCGCTCCGATCCGCGACCAGTGAGCGTTTCGTTCGCTCTCGAGGTGCGTGATGGGGTGTCGGTGCCACGAAGGCGGGGATCCAAAGTCGAGGATCTGGGACGAGAAGCCGAGAATTCGCCCCTGCAGTTCCCCTTCAACCTGCCTTTTCCTGGCCTCGGCGTCTTCGGGGAGTGTGCCCGCCACCGCACGGACGACGTCAGGCGCCCTGGCGAACGTGCGGCGATCCAGGAGGCCCGATGCCCCGTAACCCGCGGCCAGGGAAACATCGGGAGCAGGAGGGGACGTCCCCTGGGGCCATCCACGGTGTGCCTTGAGCTCCCATCCACCCCGAAAGGCAAAGTTGGAGATGCCCAGCTCCCTGGCCTCTTCGACCAGGTTCTTGACCCGGGTCATCAAGCGGATCGCGCGGGCGACGAATCCAGGAATTCGCGAGCCCAGACCTCAATGGAGAGCAGCTTGAATGCCACGTCGAACCAATAGGGGCGAGCGTCGGTGTTCAGCCACGCCTCCACTCCCCTGGGGTTGAAGAGACCGCGTTCCCGCGCGGCCTTCGACATCAAGATCTCGCCGAGGAAGCCTCGATGAGGTCCTCGCACCCACTGCTCCACGGGGTTGTCGAAACCGGCCTTGCGTCGGTTGAGCACGTCCTCGGGAAGGACATCCCGAAGCACGCGTCGCAAGATCCACTTGGAGGAGCCGTTCTTGATTTTCAGACTGGAGGGAATCGAGAACGCAAACTCCACCAGGCGGGGGTCCGCAAACGGGACTCGCGATTCCAGGCTGTTCGCCATGCTCATGCGATCGTCCTGTTGGAAAAGGCCGGGGAGATAGGTGCGGGCATCCCATCGCATGGCCGCATTGGGCGGGTCGGCCGAGGCCGGACCCTTGGTGCCGTCGCGGAACTGCCCTTCGGCCCGGCCGCGATCGGCGAGCGACGGGTCGAGCACCGAGTGCCAGGTATCCTCCGGCACGACCGCCACCACATCGAAGTACCGGCCGCGCCAATCGGCGCCGCGAGACAGACTTCGAGCCAACCGCCCCAGGTTGCGCGCGCTTCGTAGCTGTTTGAAGAGGTTCCCGCCGACCCGCCCTCCTGAACCGCCGGAAGAGGAAGCGCCGCCGCGAAGGGCTGCACCCAGTGATTGGCAGACCGCGTAGCGCGCGTATCCCCCGAAGAGTTCATCCGCGGCCTGGCCCCCCAGACATACGGTGACCTGCTCGCGGGCCAGTCGTGAGACATGGAACATGGGCACGATGGCCGTGCCGATCACTGGCTGATCCTGCTGCCGGAGCAGCCGGGGGAACTCTTCGGGGAACCCAGATGGCCCCACCGTGACCAAGTCGAGGCTCAAGCCCAAGGCCTTCGCCGCACTCTCCTGAAATGGGCGCTCGTCTACGACACCCTCATGGGAGAAGTGAATTCCAAAGCCACGCAGACTCGGCAGTCGCCGCTTGCCAAAGGCTGCTACCGCCGAGGAGTCGATACCGCCACTGAAGAAGACGCCCACCGGAACATCTGACATCAGCTGGTCGCCGACAACCCCGGGCAGGCGCTCCAGCAGTCCAGCCTCGAAAGCCGCAGCGTCTCCAGCCGCCGGAGACCTGTCCGGGATCTCCCAGTATCGGTGGAACTTCAAGCCCGCCGAATCGACCTCGAGCCATTGGCCGGGCTCCAGCTGACGTATCCCCGCGAAGAACGTCCGATCGAAAAGCGGCGTGTGGAAGTGGAGATACTCGTTAATGGCCTCACGGTCCAAGGACCGGGAAACTGAGGGATCGCGCAGGAGCGCTTTGATCTCGCTCGCAAAAATGATCCGGGCGCCGTCGTCGTGGAAGTAAAGCTGCTTGACTCCGACATGATCGCGCGCCAGGAGCAGGCGTCGCTCCTTCCGAAAATAGCAGGCCAGGGAAAAGATCCCTGCACACCGAGCCAGGACCCCGGGGCCATCGTGGGCGATCGCCTCGATCAGTGTCTCGGTATCCGAGGTGCCTCGAAAGTGGACTCCGCGACTTTGAAGGCCCGGACGAAGTTCAGCGTGGTTATACAGTTCCCCGTTGTAGCTCATGGCCAGCCGTCCGTCGACACTGAGCATCGGTTGTCGACCCGTCTCGGTCAGGTCGACAATCGCGAGCCGACGATGCCCAAGCCCCACGCCGTCCTCGGAGAAGAAGCCCTCTCCATCGGGACCGCGGTGTGAGAGGGTGTCGCTCATGAGGCGAACAAGCCCCATGTCCGGACTCGCTGACGCATCTCGATAGTGGAAGACGCCGACCACGCCGCACATCAGCCGACTTCTCCACTTCGGGCATCGAGATGCAGCAGGGCACGGTGCGCGGAGCAGCGGTAAGGAGCCGGTTCGCCCCACAAACGCGCGCCATGCGAGAGGGCTTGGCTGCAGTTCACGACCCGAGCTATCTCAGATCCTGATCGCGCTCGGCATTGATGTTGGGACGCGGACCCACGGTCTGCCACGCGTCATGGAGAAAGACGAGGGCCAGCCAGGTGAGCGCGGCCAGAAATCCGAATGCAACGGGTACGGTGTACCGAACTCGGTGGCGCGCCGAAGGCTTCTTGACGAAGGTGATCAGGCTCTGCTGGAGGCGCAGGGAATCGATAGTCCCTCGGACCCTCGCGAGGACCGCCTCTTTCGTATCGGGCGGCAAGGAGACCGGGCGGGCCTCGAAAGCGGCGGCCTCTTCGGCCATCAGGGCGGACAGGTCGGATTGCCTAGCCCCGGCAGCCCGACCAGCCACGCGCGTCATCAGGCTGGCCATGAAGGCCTCAAGCGCCTCCAGTTCCTGAATCTCTGCGCGCGCAAGACCGATTTCGCGGTCGGCTTCCGCCACCCCCACTCGGGCAGCGTTTACCTGAACCGGCAGAGGCAGAAATCGATGCGCGCCACCCGCAACGTCTACAATCTCTCTCGCGCTGGCGTTCGCACCGGCCGCGCTCGGAATCTTCGCGAGAGACGCCTCGAGCTTTACGAAACTCTCCCGTTCGAGCCGCGCGGTCAGCGCCTTCTCAAGGAGTTGCTCGCGCCGGTCGGCCGCACGCTTTCGAATCTCCTTAACTCGGGCTTCTTCGAGAACCCGCACGAGAACATCGCGTACGGTCGATCCGAGTTGCTCCAACGAGCTCAGGACCTTTGCCTCGCTCTTCTCGAAGGCCCATACTTCAACGCCTATAAGCCGTGCGTCGCTGGGGATGGGCAGACCCGGGGCGACATCGACAGCCAGGAGGGGAGCGACGAGAGCGGGGATCCTCTCGCTGAGGCGCCGGCTATCGGGATGATCGACAAGGTGTCTGGACAGGGTCTCTTCATCCTGCAAGGACCTCAGGAAGAAGCGGAAATCTCTAATGGACAGGTCCGAGCCGCCGAAGGGCGGCCCCCCCGGATCTTCGGGCAATTTGTTGGACCTCGTGCCCACGGGTGTCGCGAGGGTCGCCGATCCCTCGTATCTTGAGCCCAAAGGGCTTGCCACCAGGGCCGCTGTCGCCAACAGGATCGCCAGCAAGCCTCGGCTCAAGGGGCGGCGCAGCCGGTGAAGGTGAGCCATCAGCTCGCCCGCGAGCATGGAGAGGCCCTCTTGTCCCGGGCTGTCGGATGCCCTGTTTGCCTGTACTCGCTCAGGTTCGCCCCTTAGGGCGGTTCGCTCCGTGCATCCTGAATCCGTTTCTGCTCCCAGCCAGAGTGGTGGGCCAAGCCCTGGAGCCCCTCCTCACTGAGGAAAGCCACGTTACTGTAGGCCGGATCCTTGTAGTTCTTGATCGATCCGTTTCGAATTGCCCCGGCCACCTGTTCCACCCCACGCTCCACCGTCCACGCCGGTTCGAATCGAAGCTGGTCTTTGATCTTCTTGAAACTGACCCGGTAGTTCCTTCGATCCTGGTTCGTGCCCATCTCGAT
>CAZBTT010000371.1:0-5318 GCA_964494295.1 uncultured Acidobacteriota bacterium | reverse complement strand
ACAACGCCGGCGGCTCGCTGAGTGCTTTTTATCTGCGCGTCGATGCCGAGGCGTTCACTAAGGTCTACTCGTGCACGGTGTTCGAGAGCTGCGGACCGACCCGTTTTCACAAGGACGGAAAGCGCGTCTATCTCGAGACGAACAAGGGCGACAAGGACCTGACCGAACTGGTCCTGTTCGATCCCGTGACCGGCCGGGAAGAGCCGGTTCACCAGGACCCCTTGAAGCGCGTGGACTTCGGGCAGGCGGTTTTTTCGGAGGCCACCGACGAGCTCGTGGCCACCTCCTACCTGGACGATCGCTCCAGGGTTTACTTCCAGGACAAGGGGTTCGAGGCCGACTACAAGCTATTGCAGTCGAAGCTCTCGGGCAAGGAAATCGCACTCGGCTCGTCCACCGCGGACGACAACCTCTGGTTCATCACCGCTCTCAGTGACACCGACCCGGGCGAGCGGCTCCTGTTCGATCGGAAGGCCAAGAAGACGATTCCGCAGTACAAGATGCGCGAACGCATCCCGCGCGAACACATGGCCGCGATGAAGCCCGTGCGCTACCCCTCGTCGGACGGCCTCGAGATTCCTGCCTTCCTGACCTTGCCGAAGGGCGTCCCCGCGAAAGGGCTGCCCACCATCGTCGTGCCGCACGGCGGCCCGTGGGCGCGCGATGCCTGGGGCTTCAATAATCTCGCCCAGTTCCTCGCCAACCGCGGTTACGCGGTGCTGTCGCCGAACTTCCGCAGCTCTACGGGCTATGGGAAGAAGTTCTTGAACGCTGGCAACAAACAGTGGGGCGACAAGATGCAGGACGACATCACCTGGGGCGTCAAATACCTCGTCGCCCAGGGCATCGCCGACCCGAAGCGAGTCGGGATCATGGGAGGCTCCTACGGGGGATACGCGACCCTGGCCGGTGTCGCGTTCACGCCCGATCTCTACAAGGCGGCGGTTGCCATCGTCGCTCCCTCGAATCTCATCACGCTTCTCGACTCCATCCCTCCCTACTGGGAGGCGGGCCGCATCACCTTCTACGAACGCATGGGCAACCCCAAGACGCCCGAGGGCAAGGCCCAGCTCGAGCGGCAGTCGCCGCTCAATTCCGCGCAGAAGATCAAGACGCCTCTCATGGTGGTTCAAGGGGCCAACGACCCGCGCGTGAAGAAGGCGGAGTCGGAGCAGATCGTGATCGCCCTGCGCGACCGCGGCTTCCCGGTGGAGTACCTCATGGCGCCCGACGAGGGCCATGGCTTCCAGCGCCCGGTGAACAACATGGCCCTGTGGGCGGCCAGCGAAGCGTTCTTCGCGAAGCACCTGGGCGGCCGAGCGCAGAAGGACATGACCCCCGAGGTTGCCAAACGCCTGGGTGAGATCACCGTGGATCCGAAGACCGTCGTTCTCGCGAAGGTGATCGATGCGAAGTCGGTGGGCGCGCCGAAACCGGAGATGGATCTGGTCGCGGGGACGTCCGCGTATCAGGCGACCATCGCGATGGGCCCGCAGAACATGTCGATGTCGATCAACCGCGTGATCAAGGATGAAGGTGCGGTCTGGGTGATCACGGAAAGCGCGAAGATGCCCATGGGCGAGGCGATTGACGAGGCGGTGGTCGAGAAGGGGACTTTGCTCGTGAAGAAGCGCACGATTCGACAGGGTCCGGTGGCGATCGACCTCGTGTTCGATGACGCGAAGGCCACGGGCAAAATGTCGATGGGCGGTCAGGAGAGGCCGGTGTCGGTGGATCTGGGCGGCCCGCTTTTCGCGGACGGCGCGGGCGCCAACGACGTTCTGGCGCGCCTGCCGCTTGCCGCCGACTACTCAACCACGTTCCGCAATCTCGACGTTCAGAGGCAGAAGGTCGGCTTGAAGCAGATCAAGGTGACTGGCAAAGAGTCGATCACCGTGCCCGCGGGCACGTTCGAAACCTGGAAGGCCGAGGTTTCATCGGCGGAAGGCGAGCCCGGCGTCACCACATTGTGGATCGACACGAAGTCCCGCCGCGTGGTGAAGATTCTCTCGACTCGCCCGCAGGGCACCATCACCGCGGAGTTGCAGCCGTAGTCCTCGCCTTCAGCCATTCCGAGGGAACATCGACGTACGAACGGTCCAGCTTCGCCGTGGAATCGACGCCGAGCAGCTTGAGCGTGCGGACGAGGTCGGTGCGCAGGATCTCGATCGCGCGCGTGACCCCGGCTTCGCCCGCCGCCGCCAGGCCATAGGTGTAGGCGCGGCCGATGAGGACGGCGCGGGCGCCCAGGCACAGGGCTTTCACGATGTCCGTTCCGGCGCGGATGCCGCCGTCCATCAGCACCTCGATCTGACCGTTCACCGCGGCCACAATCTCCGGAAGCACGCGGATGGTCGGAGCCACCGTGTCGAGCTGACGGCCGCCGTGGTTCGAAACCACGACCGCGGAAGCGCCCTCGTCGATGGCGCGCCGGGCGTCGTCGCCGATGTGAACGCCCTTGACGATGATCGGCCCCTTCCACGCCTCGCGGATCCAAGCCAGGTCGCTCCATGACACCATCGATTGCTCGAGCGCCGCGGCCACGTCCGCGTAACCCATCGGGCCATCCTTCAGGATGATGTTGGGGAAGTTCATGAGACCGCCGTCGAGCAGCCACTCGACCAGCCAGCGCGGCCGGGTCAGGATCTGGCCGACGTAGGGGAACATCACGAACGGGTTGTGGGTGAGCAGCTCCTTGGTGCCGTTTCGTGGATCGCGTTCGCGCATGCCCGCGACCGGCGTATCTATCGTGACCACGAGTGCGGTGTAGCCCGCGGCCCTGGCCCGCTCCATAGCGGCACGGGCCACGTCGTGTCCACCCACAAGGTAAAGCTGATACCACGCCGGTCCGGTGGTGGCGGCCTTGACGTCTTCGAGGCGGCACCCGGACAGGGTCGAGAGCGCGTACGCCGTAC
Source organism: uncultured Acidobacteriota bacterium (assembly GCA_964494295.1). Classification (GTDB taxonomy): domain Bacteria; phylum Acidobacteriota; class Vicinamibacteria; order Fen-336; family JAGNNV01; genus JAGNNV01. The sequence continues at coordinate 2,403 of CAZBTT010000371.1, read as the reverse complement.
CTGCCTTGCCCGCGGCGCGAGCCGCGGCCTCTTCGCCCCGCGGATAGAACATCCGGCTGCTCCCCACGGGCGCGAGGATGAAGGGCACATCGAGTTTCGCGCCGAGCACGGTCGTGGACAGGTCGCAGCTCGGCGTCGCTACCGCGCAGCGCGGCCGGAAGAGCACTTCATCGAACGCCGCGCAGTTGTCGCGGAGCGTGATCTCGCGGTCAGCGCCGCCATCGATGTAGTCGAAGGTCATGCGGGGCAGGCGGCTCTTCGCGATTCGGCGCAGGTCGCCGATGTTGATGGCGTGGGGGGAGGCGACGGATCGGGCCATGATGCGGGGAGGGTAAACGAAATCGCCGCCGGTTTGGTCCGCGGCCGCAATCCGGAAGAGACTGCGCGAAAGGCTATTGATGAATCAGACACGACTCGCAGCTACCTCCCTCATTCTCCTCGCCACTTCAGCCGCTTGGGCTCAGCCGCCGGCGACGAGTCCAAGACCGCAGCCGCGTCCGCCCGTGATGCGGCCCGGCGTGGCGGGACCCACCGCCGGGGTCTCGACCGGCCACCCGCTCACCACGGCCGCGGCGTTCGAGATTCTCCTCAAGGGCGGCAACGCCTTCGACGCGGGTGTGGCGTCGCTCCTCGTCGGAGGTGTGGTCGAGCAGGATCTCTACAGCCTTGGCGGCGAGGCGCTAGTCCTCGTCTATCCCGTGAAGGAGAAGAAGGTCACGTCGATCGTCGGCCAGGGTTGGGCGCCAAAGGCCGTTGATGTCGACTGGTACGTGTCCCGAGGCAAGACCCTTCAAGGCGCGGGACTCGACCCGGCCGTTGTGCCCGGCGCATTCCATGCGGCGCTCACGGTTCTCGAGAAGTGGGGCACGATGAGCTTCGCCGACGTTGCGCGCGCGGCGATTGGATACGCGGAGAACGGCTTCCCGCTTCGCCTCAGCACTGCCTCAGGCATCGAACGCCAGCTCGAGTTCTTCAAACAGTGGCCGGACAATCAGCGGTACTGGCTCAAGGCCGACGGCTCGACGTACAAACCCGGCGAAACGATCAAGCTGCCGACCCTCGCGAAAACCCTCAAACGAATGGCCGAGGCGGAGCGTCGCGCTCGTGGCAAGGGCCGGAGTGCGGGAATCGTCGCCGCGCGCGATCGCTTCTACAAGGGCGACATCGCGAAGGAGATGGTGGCGTTCCTGCAGAAACATCAGGCCCCCTTCGATCTTTCCGACTTCGCGGAGTTCCATGCGCGCGTTGAAGAACCCGCGAAGACGACGTACCGCGGCTACACCGTCTTCAAACATTCGTTCTCGAGCCAGGGCCCGGTGCTCCTGCAGGCCCTCAACATTCTCGAGACCTTCGATCTCAAGGGCATGGGGCACGACAGCGCTGATTACATCCACACCGTGACCGAGGCGATGAAGCTTGCCTACGCCGATCGCGACACCTATTACGCCGACACCGCGTTCGTTCAGGTCCCGGCCGAAGGACTGCTTTCGAAGGAGTACGCGAGAGAACGGGCCGCGCTCATCGACCCGCGCGCCGCATCACGCTCCTTCATCGCCGGCGATCCCCTGAAGTTCGACTCGAAGGTGAAGGAATGGAGGTACGCGAAGTTCAACATCGCGGACGGCACGGTTTCGGTGCCCTCAACGTCTGCCGCGCGACTCGATGACGGCCTGTGGTCTCGCGGGCTTGATTCGGCGGGTGTCTCGAAGGACACCACGCACATGGCCATCATCGACAAGGCGGGCAACGTCTTCGACGTGACGCCATCCGGCGGATGGATCCCCGGAGCGGTGATCCTCGGCGACACCGGGATCGGCATGAGCATCCGCGGCGAGCAGTTCTGGCTCGACAAGACCATGGCGAACCAGATCCGCCCCCGCGCCCGGCCCCGCTACACCCTCACACCGAGCCTCGTCTTCAAGGGAGACCTGCCGCTCATGGGCCTCGGGACTCCCGGCGGAGACAACCAGGATCAGACGATCCTCCAGGCGTTCTTGAACATCGTCGAGTTCTGGGATGACTGGTACCCGAACCTTCATCAGGCATTCGAGTGGCCGCGATTCCAGACTCTCCACTTCCATGGATCGTTCTGGCCGCACAGCCCGGGCTTCAACAAGCTCAACCTCGAAGCCACGATTCCCGATGCGGTCTTCGACGACCTTTCGGCCCGCGGCCACGACGTCAGCCGCCTTCGCGCGTTTGGGATGTCAGGCTGCGCCACCGCGGTCCTGGTCGACCCCGCGACGCAGAATCGAATCGCGGGAGCCGACCCGCGGCGAGATTGTTACGCGATTGCGTATTGACGAATAGTTGTGGGGCGGGGTTGCTTCGGGCGGAGTTGGGACGATGCTTCCTGCTGAGAAACCCGTTCGAGAACGCCCCATTCCAGCCGGTTTCTGAAGT
>CAZBTT010000370.1:0-5322 GCA_964494295.1 uncultured Acidobacteriota bacterium | reverse complement strand
AAGAGAATCTCAAGGATCGCGCCTACGCCCGAAAAACCCTTCTCTACATGGCCCAGAACCCGCTGCACTTCCTGCGGAACTACCTCATCAAGCTCGGGAACTTCCTCATCTACCCGAGAAGGGGCGAGCTCAGGGACGAAGGAAGGCCGCGACCCTTTCGCGAGATCCCCTTCCTGCAGGACATCCTCCTTGGCGTCGGCGTACTGGGTCTCGCCCTCCTTGTCGCCGACAGGGGCGCCCGGGCCGCCGCTCTTCCCCTCCTTGGCCTGATCGCGTACCTTTTGCTGATGGGCGCCCTGATGCACCTCACGCGCGACCAGCGCATGAACCTGCCGTTCCAGGCTCTCTTGTGCCTGCCCGCCGGATATGTGGTCGGCAGACTCCTGGGTCTCCGGAAATCGAGGCGTCCCAGCCCTCTATAGTTGCCGCCAGTCACCCTGTGGAGGCCGCTCGCATGAAACTGTTCGCATCCAGGACCCTTTCCCTCGCCCTCATGGCCACAGGCAGCGGCGCCGTCGCGTTCGCGCAGGCCGGAAAGGCCGCCGAGCCTCTGGCCCTGATCCGCGCGAACGTCCTCGATGTTCGAACCGGACGCATAGCCGCCAATCAGACGGTGGTCCTGCGCGACGGCAGAATCGAGACCATCTCCGGCGCTCCTGCGGCCGCAGGTATCAAGACCATTGATGTCTCCGGACGCACTCTCGTGCCCGGTCTTTCGGATGCGCACACCCACATCTCGAACTTCGCCGCGGCGCGTCGCGCCCTGGAGTCCGGCGTGACCACGGTCCGCAGTTCGGGAGCCTCGTTGTTCATCGATGTCGGCTTGCGCGATCTCGTGAAAGCCGGAGGCCTCGCCGGGCCCGACGTCCTGGCCTCGGGCTACCACGTGCGCGAACGGCTGGCCGAAGAAGCCTTTATCTCGGACCCCGCTCTCTCCGATCTGATGGGCGGCGTGAGGGCCATCGCCGACATCCGTCGCGTGGTCCGCATGAACCTCGCCCGCGGCGTCGACTGGATCAAGATCAACGCCACCGAACGCGCGGGAACCGCCGACACCGACCCGCGCAAGCAAATGTGGAACGAGGCGGAGATCCGGGCCATCGTCGAGGAAGCGGCGCTCAAGGGAGTCCGCGTCCAGGCCCACGCCCACGGCGCCGAGGGCGCTTCGGCCGCGGTGAATGCGGGCGTCGCGTCGATCGAACATGGCACATACCTCACCGACGAGGCCCTCGACATGATGAAGCTCAAGGGCATTGCTTTCGTGCCGACCTATTCGACGGTTATCGATCTTGCCGAGCCCGGCGGCGATTACGACCAGCCGGCCCTCATCCTTCGTGGGCAGGCGATGTTGCCGCGGCTCGCTGATGTCGTGCGGAAGGCGCACCAGAAGGGCGTGCTCATCGTGACCGGCGCCGACACGAGCTACGGTCCGAACAGCCTTACCCGCGTGTCGCACGAGATCGAGAACTTCGTGAAGTTCGGCATGACGCCGATCGAAGCCATTCGCACCGCGACCTTGAATGCCGCTGTTCTCTTCAAGATGGAGCGATCGATTGGGGCCATCGAGGCCGGTTTCGAGGCCGACCTCATCGCGGTCGCGGAGAATCCGCTCGAAGACGTCCGTACGCTCCAGGATCCGCTGCTGATCGTGAGCAACGGGCGCGTGGTCCTCGACCGGCTGAATTTCGGGAAGAAGTGACCGCGAAGCCCACAACTTCCTCCCTATTCGAGGAAGAGTCCGACGCGCTCCCGGTCGGTGGGGCACGTGCCGATCGCGGGAAGGGCAAGGACGCGCCGCTCGCTGAACGGATGCGGCCGGAATCGATCGACCAGATCCTGGGCCAGGAATCTCTCCTCGGGCCGGGCGAACCGTTGCACGACGCCCTTTCCGGCGGCGAACTCTTCTCGATGATCCTGTGGGGCCCGCCGGGGTCGGGGAAGACGACGCTGGCCTACGCGATCCGCAATCAAACAAGGGCCAAAGCGCACTTCGAAGCGCTCTCCGCGGTCCTCACCGGTGTCAAGGAACTGCGGGACATTCTTGCGAGCGCCGCCCACCGCCGCCGGGCCCAGGGTCGCAAGACGGTGCTCTTCATCGACGAGATCCACCGCTACAACAAGTCGCAGCAGGACGCCCTTCTGCCCGCGGTCGAATCGGGCGACGTGGTCCTCATTGGCGCCACTACTGAGAATCCGTCGTTCGAGATCGTGAACGCGCTGCTCTCCCGCTGCCGCGTGTTCGTGGTGAAGCCGCTCGAGGGTGAGGCGGTCATCGACCTCATGCGTCGCGCCCTGACCGACAAGGAGCGGGGTCTGGGCCATCAGGGCATAGAGATCGACGACAACGCCCTGATGTTCCTCTCCGAAGTCACCGACGGCGACGCGCGTCGTGCCCTCGGCGCTTTGGAAATCGCGGCTTCGCTCGCGAGGGGAAAGGGCCGGATCGATCTCGCCATCGCCCAGAAGGCGCTTTCCCGCAAGGCCCTGCTCTACGACAAGAGCGGGGAAGAGCACTTCAATCTCATCAGCGCGCTTCACAAGTCCATCCGCAATTCGGACGCCGACGCTTCGCTCTACTGGCTCGCCCGCATGATCGAGGGCGGCGAGGATCCCCTCTACATCGCGCGCCGGCTCGTGCGTTTCGCGTCCGAGGACGTCGGGCTCGCCGATCCGCATGCCCTCACCCTCGCCATGGCCGCGCAGCAGGCGGTTCATTTCATCGGCCTGCCCGAAGGCGCGCTGGCCCTCGCCGAACTCGTCGTCTATCTCGCGGCCGCGCCGCGCAGCAACGCGGTCTACGCCGCCTGGAACGAGGCGCGAAAAGACGCGCTTGAAACGCGGGCCGATCCGCCGCCTCAGGCGATTCGCAACGCGCCGACGAAACTCATGAAGTCGCTCGGCTACGGCGAGGGATACAAGTACGCGCATGACGAGGCCGAAGGAGTGGCGGCGATGGACTGCCTGCCGGACCGGCTCAAGGGCCGGACCTACTTCAAGCCCACCACGCGCGGGCGTGAGAAGGATCTCGGCGAGCGGCTCGCCGCCGCGCGCGCCATCCGCAATCGCAAGGCCGAATAGCTCGAACAGATGACCTGGCCGCAGATTTACGCGCCCCTCGGCGATGTTCTGAGTTCGGCCCTGGTGGCGTCGCTGCCCGTCGTGGTCCTGCTTGGCCTGCTGGCTTTTTTCCACGCGCGCGCCCACGTGGCGGCCCTCGCGGGTCTGCTCGCGGCATGGCTCGTCGCGGTGCTGGTCTTCGGGATGCCCGCGCCCCTGGCTACCGCTTCCGCGGTCTACGGCGCCGCGTACGGCCTCTTTCCGATCGGCTGGATCGTGCTCAACGCCATCTTCATCTACGACGTGACGGTGAAGACCGGCCAGTTCGAAATCGTGAAGCGCACGATTGCCAGTCTTGGCGACGACCGCCGCATCCAGGCCCTGCTGATCGCGTTCAGCTTCGGCGCCTTCATCGAGGGCGCCGCGGGTTTTGGAACTCCGGTCGCGATCTCGGGCGCGATGCTCATCGGCCTCGGTTTCCGTCCGCTCGAGGCCGCGGGTTTAGCACTCATCGGCAACACCGCTCCTGTCGCCTTCGGCGCCCTCGGCACTCCCATGATCGCCCTCAATGCGGTTACCCATCTCCCGCTCGAGTACCTCTCGGCGATGGGGGGCCGGCAGCTGCCCGTCGTCTCGGGGCTTGTCCCCTTACGGCTGATCGTGGTGATGGCGGGATGGAAGGGCATGCGCGAGGTGTGGCCCGCCTGTCTCACCGCGGGGGGGAGTTTCGCGGTCACGCAGTTCCTGGTGAGCAACTATCACGGACCGTGGCTTGTAGACATCGCGGGAGCGATCGTTTCGATGTCGTCGCTTTTGATCCTTCTGCGTTTCTGGCAGCCACGGAACATCTGGCGCTTCGATCACGAACGAGGGATCACCGCGGCCGCAGAGGCTCTGCCCTCACGCCGTTCCGCCCTGCGCGCCTTCACGCCCTGGATTCTGTTGACCGCCTTCGTTTTTGTCTGGGGTCTTCCGCAGATGAAGAAGGCGCTTGACGGCCTGTCGATCATGCGCGTGGCCGTGCCGTACCTCGATAAAGCAGTGGTGAGAGTCCCGCCCGTGGTCCCAAAGCCTGAGCCCGAAGCCGCGGTCTTCAACTTGAACTGGCTTTCCGCGACCGGCACCGGTCTGCTCCTCGCGGGTATCGCCTCGGGCCTCTTCCTTCGTCTTTCCCCGAAGGCTCTGCTCGGTATCTACGGTCAGACCTTGTGGAGGGTGAGGACGTCGCTCCTCACCATCGCCGCGATGCTCGCGCTCGGCTACACCACGCGCTACTCCGGCTCCGATACCAGCATGGGCCTCGCTTTCGCGAGCACCGGCTTCCTGTTCCCGTTCTTCTCTCCGCTTCTCGGCTGGCTGGGAGTGGCGCTCACCGGTTCAGATACGTCGTCGAATGTCCTCTTTGGAAATCTCCAGACCGTGACCGCGCAACAGATCGGCGTTTCTCCTCTGCTCACCGCGGCCGCGAACGCGTCCGGCGGTGTGATGGGAAAGATGATCGACGCACAGAGCATCGTGGTGGCGAGCGTCGCCACCGGCGATGCCGCCTCTCCGGGAGACATCCTGCGCTACGTCTTCTTCCACAGCCTGGCCCTTGCCTGTCTCGTCGGCGTGTTGGTTCTGCTGCAGGCCTACGTCTTCCCCTGGATGGTGCCGGGCTCCTGAACCCGGTGAGCGGATTTGCGAACGCATAAGAATCATGCATAATCGTATGCATGAGAACGACACTCGATTTGAACTCGGATCTCCTGCAGCAGGCGATGCGCGAAACCCGCGCCAAGTCGAAGACCGCAGTCGTCGAAATGGGCCTCGAGGCTCTTCTGGCCATCGAGGCGCGTAGGCGGCTCAAAGCGTGGTTCGGAAAGGTGACGCTCGAGAAGACGCCCAGGCGTCGGGGTTAGGTCGTGGCCGGGGTCATTGTCGACACCTCGGTCTGGCGAAAGTACCTTGCCGGCGTTTCGTCGGCCCGTTCTCTAGGTCAGCTTCTGGATGAAGACGCGGTGTTGTTGCATCCGTTTGTTTTCGGAGAACTGATTCTGGGAGGGCTGTCGGACCGCGAAGGGTTGCTCTTCAGGCGCCTTCCCGGTGTTTTGGTCGCGGATCACGACGAAGTCCTTGGGCTTGTATCGGAACGACGACTGGAGCGGAAAGGCATCGGCTGGGTTGACGCCCATCTCCTGGCGTCCACCCTCCTGGCGGACGCCCGTCTGTGGTCAACAGACCGGGCGCTTATTGCAGCCGCGGGAAGTCTGGGCGCCGCGTTCG
>CAZBTT010000369.1:0-5324 GCA_964494295.1 uncultured Acidobacteriota bacterium | reverse complement strand
CCTGTCCTCAAGCGAGCCCTCGCCAACCAGTACCAGGTGATCCTGGTGGCGGCGGCGTCCGCCCTGGCGGTCGCCACCATCTCTCCCCTGCCGTTCCTGGTCCTTCTGGGCGCCGAGTTCATGGTCATGCCGTTCATGTTCGAACGGCTCAAGAAGCGGCTCGAGATCGAGAAGAAGTACGCGGCGCGGCAGAGCGAGAGCCTGTCTCAGAATGAGCGGTACGACCAGCTCCATCCCGACCAGAAGCTGCGCTACGACGGGCTCAAGAAGCTCTGCCGCCAGATCCAGGGCAACTATCAGGGTCTCACCACCGCGAGCCAGAGCATCCTCGCCGAATACAACGACAAGTTCGAAGCCATCCTCGCCACCTGCCTGCGGCGGCTCTGGCTCGTGCGCAAGTACGACTCGATGATCCGCGCGTTCGACTCCGACAAGGTCAAGGCCGAGACCGAGAAACTCAAGGCCGCCCTCGCCGCCGAGGGCCTCGCCCCCCGGGTCGCGGAAGCATGGAAGCAGAACCTCGAGATCAAGGAGAAGCTTCTCGCCGCGGTCGACCGCAATATCGCGAACCGCGAGGCGCTGCTCGCCGAACTCGATTCGCTCGAATCACTCTTTCAGCTCCTGCTTCAGAAATCGCTTGCGGCCACCGACGCGCAGGCGTTCTCGCAGGAAATGGATGACCTGCTCTCCCAGGCGGATCAGGATGCGGCGAGTGTTCAGGAGATGGAGCAACTCCTCGGATCGATGCCGGAACTCGGTGGCGTACACGCGGTGTCCGACGAGGTCGGCCGGCCGCTGATGGAGACGCCCGAGGAGCTTCAACCCTTGATCGGCAATCGAACCAGTCGAACCCAGACGCCGCCCCGGCAGGACACACTGAGGCCCCCGAGACGAGGAGAACGTTCGAGATGAGCACCGCGGTTCCCACGAATTCCTTCATCGACACCCTGCCGGGCTGGGCGGCCGAACTCGTCCGGGCGGTGCGGGCCAAGCAGGCGAACACGTTCCTCATCCACGGCACGGTGGCCGACCTCGTTCCCGTGCGCTCGTCGTCGGGGCTGCGCTTTCTCTCCCTGGAAGGGTTCCTCCAGCACGAGCTCTTCACCGGCTGGCCCGCGCTCATCACCTACAACCGAGCCGAGGGCCTCGGCTTCGCGGCGCCAGAGGCGCGTGGCCACTTCCAGGAGAAGCTCAAGTCCTACGACTCGGTCCACGGCACGTCGTATGCGCTGGCCCTTCCCCGCGATCCCGGACCCGCCTTCGCCCTGCTCGACTCGTATTTCCGGCAGTGCGCGATGGCCTCGCCGCCTCGTCCTGTCGTCCTGCTGCTTCCCTTCGCGGACACCGTGGTTCCCGCGGGCGACGCGTCGTACCGAACGCCCGAGGACCGCGCGGTGCTCGTCTACCTGCGGAAGTGGTCGCAGGATCCGACGCTCCTCGCGAAGAACATCGTCGTGGTTCTCGTCACCGAGACGCTTGCCGAGATCGACCCGAAACTGCTCCGCGCCAACGCCGCGCGCGAGGTCGAGATCGTGCGGCCCGATCAGCGGGGCCGGGTCGAGTATCTCGAGGCGGTCCGTCCCGCAGAGTGGTACACGAAGATGTGCGAACTCGAGCCCGCGCGGCTCGCCGAACTGACCGCGGGAATGACGCGCGTCCAACTCGGCCAAATTCTCGATGGCGCCGACGCCGCGGGAGCGAAGATCACCCGCGACGAAGTCCGGCGCACCAAGAAGGAAGTCATCGAGACCGAGGGCCTCGGCCTCCTCGAATACGTCGAGCCCAAGTACGACCTTTCGATGGTCGCGGGCATGCCCGCGGTGAAAGAGCGCCTGCGTCGTGCCGCCCGGGCCATCGCGCGTGGCAACCCCGCCGCGGTGCCGATGGGTTATCTGATCTGCGGGCCCGTCGGAAGCGCCAAGACCTTCCTCGTCGAGTGTTTTTCGAACGAGATCGGCTTCCCGTGCGTGAAGCTCAAGAACTTCCGGTCGATGTGGGTCGGCTCGACCGAGGCCAACCTCGAACGCATTCTCAAGATCCTCGCCTCCCTCACCCCCGTCGGTGTGATCATCGACGAAGCCGACGCGGCTCTTGGGAATCGCGATGCCTCGGGCGACTCGGGCACCCAGAACCGCGTGTTCGCGCAGATCGCCGCCTTCATGGGCGATACCCGGAACCGCGGGAAGATCCTCTGGTTCCTCATCACCTGCCGGCCCGACCTGCTTCCCATCGACCTCAAGCGCCAGGGCCGGGCCGAAGAGCACGTCCCGCTCTTCTATCCCGAGACCCCGGGCGAGTACGACGAGATCTATCGCGTCATGCTCAAGAAACTCGGCATCAAGACGTCGGTCACCGACGTGTCGGCGGTGGCGGACGAGAAGGCGCTCATGGGCCTGTCGGGCTCCGACCTCGAAGCCGTCCTGGTACGCGCCACCCTCGAGGCCGAGGCCGAAGGCGTTTCCGAGGTTTCGCAGGTTCATCTCACGAAGGTTTTCGCGGACTTCATCCCGCCGAACAACTCGCGCGAGCGCGAGATGCAGATCCTCTGCGCGGTTCTGGAGTCGACAAGCCGCGAACTCCTGCCCCAGAAATACCGCGACATGGACCGTGGGGAGATCCAGAGCCGCATCCAGGCGATCAAGTTCGAGCTGCGTCTTTCCTAGGAGCCTGCGCGGTAGAAGGGCTCCCGTCCACCAGACGGCGCTCCGTCCAGTGTGTCGAAGGGGCTAGCGGGCCGCACCTTTTGGGTGTGTGACGCCGCGCACGTTCGAGCAGCCCAAAGTTTATGGCCGCCCATCGGCGGAAACTATCGTCCCCTCATGCCCTCGAACCTTCGTGCCGGTCTTTCCCGTGTCAACGGGACTCGACCGCTCCTCGCTCTGGGCGCCTTCGCCATCGTGGCCCTTCTTTTGGCGCCTCCGGCGGCAGCCTACGATGTTCCCCTCGCCGGATCGCCATACTTCTTCCAGACCAGCGGCCCCACCGCCGGCATCGGCATCGGCGATTGGTACACCGACACCGCGGGCGGAGGGGGCTCGGGCGACCACTACTACGGCATCGTGGTTCCCTGCACCTGGCCCTCGGGCACGCCGATCCACGTCGACATCTTCAGCCCGGAGATGCACACCGCCGGTTCGGTCCTCGACGAAATCCGCGGCGCCGCGAACAACACGGTGTTCGAGATCTACGCCCCGGGGACGGTGGTCGCCCCATTCGCCACACCGGCTCCGGGGGCTCCAGGGTCGCTGCTCCAGACCACCTATGCGCCGGTCGCAACCGCCGACAACTACGTCCGCTTCTACACGATCCCCGCCCCCGTCGCATGCGGCACGTACATTCTCCGCACCGAGACCCTGGTCGACGACGACAACGGGTGGCGGCTGCGCATCGGTTCCGACAACGACGCGAATCCGAACAACGCGCCTCCCCCCGCCAGCGACCCGGGCCTGGCGATCACGCAGATCTACGGCACCTTCCAGCACAGCGGAGCGAACCCGTCCTGCATCTCGCTCTACGAGTACATCTCCGCCCCTGGCTCGACCACGTTCCACAACTTCGACCTCGACGGCAACACCTCGGTGACGTATTTCCCTCCCAATGGCGCGCCGGTCGCGGGCACGATATCGAACAACGCCCAGTGGAACAGCAGCGGAAGCTCGACCCGGGTCGGCAACGTCGTGCCGGTGGCGGCGGATCAGGTCGGTTACTGGCGGATCGAGACCTGCGCCAGTCCCGGCAACCAGTTCATCCAGGAAGGCTCGACGCCGCTCGGCGCGTTTTTCTCACTCCCCCTCGGGTCGACGGTGACCAAGACGGACGGCGTCACCACCGCACAGCACGGCGGCTATCTCCAGTACACGATCACCTTCACGAACAACTCGATCCCGACCGGCGCGGTGGCCGCGAACGTGGTCATCCGTGACACGATCCCGACCAACAGCACATTCGACAGCGCGTCGGTGTTGGCCCCGTTCACCGGAACGTGTTCGTTCGCCCTCGGTGTCGTCACCTGCACGGTGAACGAGAACGTGGCCGCAGGGGCGTCCGGCAGCGTGATCGTGAACGTCCTCGTCAACAACCCGGCGGCGGGCACGACGGTGGTGAACAACGCGACGCTCGACTACACCGACACCACGAGCCCCACCCCCTTCCGCTACCCCCAGGAGCGGGCGAGCGACACCGACCAACTGCCGAGCCTGAGGCTCGTGAAGAGCTCCTCGAACCCGGGCGACACCGGCGACGGGCCCCAGGTCGGCGACGTGATCACCTACACCTTGACCGTGAGCAATCCCACCGCCGCGGCCCAGACCCAGGTGGTCGTGAACGATCCGGTTCCCGCGGGCACGACCTATGTCGCGAACAGCACGCTCGCCACCGGCTTCTCCGTCACGAAGAACTTCGCGGACAACTTCAACACGAATGGCGTCTACACCGGCTCGAACGGAACCCACACCTGGGCGGGCGATTGGCTCGAGATCAATGAAGCTGATGGAGCCAACGCGGGCAGCCAGCGGGTGACGGGGAACGCGCTTCGCGTGGGCGACAACGACTTTTTCACGGGAGAAGGCGTAACTCGCGAGGCGAACCTCGCGATCAGCGGCGGCACCTCCTGCGCGGCGACGCTCGCCTTCAGCGTCCGTGAGATCGGCCTGGATGCGGGCGAGACCGTGGCGGTCGCGATCTCCAGCACCGGCGCGGGCGGCCCCTTCACGACCCTCGAGACGTTCACGAGCGCCCTGGGCGGGACTTTCGTGCTCCGCTCGTACAACGTGACCGCCCACATCGCGGCCAACACGGTCATCCGTTTCCTGAGCAATGGCGCGATCGACAACAACGAGTACCTCGAAGTCGACGCGGTTTCGCTCACCAACACCTGCATCGGCCCCAAGGACAACATCGCGGGCGGCGTGAATGCCGACCTCCTGAGCGGCGTGCCCCCCACCCTCGTCCAGGCCGGAGACAACCTGACCCTGGCCCCGGGCGCTTCGATGACGGTGACGTTCCAGGTGACGGTCACCGCGGCGGGAGCGATAGTGAACGTCGCCACGGCCACGAGCGCCGAGGACCCGCATCCCGCGGAGGGTTCGGTCCGCGATGTCGCGATCACACGCGCGGCAATTTCCGGGATCCGCGTGGGAAGCGGCGTGGTGGAGTTCGCCACCTCGTGGCAGCGCGGAACCCGCGGCTTCAATCTCTACTCGTCGCCGGATGGCTCACGCCGCGCGCTGAAGACGAAGATCAATGACGAGCTCATCGTCTCGCCCCGGCCCGAATCGATGACGCCCATCCTGTACCGTGTCGACGCTGCGCCCGAGGGCCCATTC
>CAZBTT010000368.1:0-5325 GCA_964494295.1 uncultured Acidobacteriota bacterium | reverse complement strand
CGCTCGGCCCGCTTCTCGTCCTTGAGGTGGTAGCTCAGGATCTCCTGGCAGAGTTTGCGGGAGAGGCTGCTCGCCCGGTCGAGCGCGCCGATCACCAGGGGATGGATGTACTTATAGAGTTCCTGGTAGGGTGTGATGCTTCGGCCTTCGACGTGGGTGGCGTCGCGCCACAGCTTGATCACGCGATCGACTTCGTCGTTGCTCACCGCCACGAGGTTGTTGGTGTGGTCGACCGGCGACAGCTCATGCTCGAGCGACGTGTCCACCGCGGTGAGGTACGAAAGAGGTCCCATGCCGATCTCGTCGGCCCCGAGGGCGAACATCGTGGCCGCCGAGGCGCAGTTCAGCGGGGCGAGCACCACGAGACGCTTACAGGAACTGCGGAGGAGATGGACCATGCGCAGCGAAGCCATGCCGCTGCCGCCGTCTGACTTGACGAAGAGTGTGATCGTTTCCTGCGGCCCGATCTCCCGCAGAACCTCGTGCAGGGCCATGACGTCGTTGTCGCAGACGGAGCCCGACGTCGACGTCCAGTAGGTGAGGAAGGTGCCCTCGACGCGTTTGGCGATCTTCGCGAGAAGGGTCTGGGTCTTGTCGAAGAGGAGCGGGGGAGTCTTGATCTTCGGGCGGCGGCCTTTGGCTTTGGTCATCGTGGAGCAGAGCAGTTTAGTGGCAGTGCGCTCAAAACAGGCTCCCTTGCGGCTCCGGTTCCGGCTCAGCCATGCGGACGTTCTCCGGCGAGTCGTTGCGGACGTTGTTGACCGCGGGGCCGACCGGGTGGGAGGTCCACTGCGTGTGAGCGCCATGCGCGATTACGTCGGCCGCCGCCTTCACGTCGCCTTCGTCCAGCCATTGATCGAAATCGTCGCGGGCGACGAGAAGCGGCATCCGGTCGTGGTATTCGCGCACCGACTCAGAGGCCCGCGTTGTGAGGATCACGGCCGCTGGCTCGCGGGGGCCGGCTGGAGAGGGAGGAGTCACCGCGATTCCCGCGAAAGCGAAGGGCGCTCCACCCGGTTGCTGGAAGTAGCGGCCCATCCTCCGGTTGCCGCTCTTCGTCCATTCGAAGAACCCGTCCGCAGGAACAAGCACGCGTGCGTTCGCAAAGGCCGGTGCGAAGAGGGGCGAGGTGGCCACGGTCTCAGACCGGGCATTGATCAAGGGCCGCGCGTCGCGCGGGTTGAGCGCGCCCCAGAGGAGCGATTGGGTCCGCCGCTTTCCGCCCTCGCTTCGCACGGTCACGACCTTCACCTGCGGGGCGATGTTGTATCTGGGGTCGTTCCAGTCGGAGGCGTCGACCCCGAAGAGCGCGGCGAGGATCTCCGGTGGCGTCGCGAGGGTGAATCGGCCGCACATGGAGCCATCATTCTAAATGGCTTGAGGGCCCGCCATCACGGCAAAGGGGAGCGCTTGGTAACCTCGTGCTGGTGCAGCAGACCTATTACCAGAAGGGCCTCGGCCTCAAGGCCGAAGTGGCGCCCCAGCTCGATCAGGATTACGCGAGCAGCGTCATCGCAAGGATCAAGGAACTGGGCTACGCGGCCGAGGCGGGCGGCCTGGTCATCCGTCTCGCGCGGGAGTTCGGCTTCTGCTACGGCGTGGACCGGGCCATCGAGTACGCCTACGAAGCCAAGAAGCGTTTCCCGGATCGGCGGCTCTTCCTCTCCGGCGAGATCATTCACAACCCGTCGGTGAACCAGAACCTGCGCGACATGGGCTTCACGATCCTCGATGACGGACGCGTGCCCCAGGCGCGTTACGCCTCGGTCCAGGCGGGCGACGTGGTCGTATTGCCGGCGTTTGGCGTCACCGTCGACGAGATGAAGCACCTCCGCGGCATCGACGCGCTCCTCATCGACACCACGTGCGGAAGCGTCCTGAATGTCTGGAAGAACGTTTCGAAGTACGCACGCGACGGCTTTACCGTGGTGATCCACGGCAAGCACTACCACGAAGAGACGCGGGCCACCGCCTCCCAGGCCCTGCTTCATCCGCGCGGCGCGTATCTGTGCGTGCGTGACGAGGCCGAAACCGAGATCGTCTGCCAGTTCGTGCGCGGGGCGGTGTCACGCGACGAGTTCATGGCCCGCTTCGCCCAGGCGGTGAGCGAAGGGTTCGACCCGGCGCAGCACCTCGAACGGATCGGCCTCGCGAACCAGACCACCATGCTGATGAGCGAGAGCCTGCGCGTCCAGGAAATGCTGCGACGCGTCTATGTGGAGCGTTACGGGGCCGAAAAGGCGGCCACCCGGTTCCGGTCGTTCGACACCATCTGCACCGCCACCCAGGACCGGCAGGACGCGGTCATCAAGATGTTCGAGGAGACCCCGCCCGACGTCATGCTCGTGATCGGCGGCTACAACAGTTCCAATACCCAGGCCCTGGTGAGAATCTGTTCGCAGCGATGCCCCACCTACTACGTGGAGTCGCCGGAGTGCATCGACCCAAAGACCGGGGCTCTGACCCATCGCCGGCTCGGCGCTGCGGCCAGTGAGACCCTGCTCACCTGGCTGCCTTCTAAGGAGGGGCGTCTCACCCTGGGCGTCACCGCCGGGGCTTCGACCCCCGATAGCGTGGTCGCGAAATCGATCGAACGGATCCTCGCCGCGCGCGGGGCCGTGACCGCGGACCTCGCCCCCGTCCAAAACGGCGTGTGAATTGCCGGCGCAGGAGATGCCTGACGCGTCCGGGCGCAAACGCGGGTAAAATCGGACTTCCTAAACGACAGACCGGAGATACAACTTGGCGAACGTGACGCTGGACGCACTAAAGGCCCGCATCAACTCGGGCGAAGCACGGGTGGGCATTCTCGGGCTTGGCTACGTGGGCCTCCCGCTCGCGGTCGAGTTCGGCGCCGCCGGTCTCAAAGTCACCGGTTTCGACCTTTCCGAGTCCAAGGTCAACAGCCTGAACAAAGGCGAGTCCTACATCCAGGATGTGGAGACCTCGAGGCTCAAGGCACTCGTCGACAAGCGTCTGTGTCAGGCCACGACGGATTTCACGAAGATCCGCGAGTGCGACGCCCTGATCATCTGCGTGCCTACCCCTCTCTCGAAGACCAAGGATCCCGATCTCTCCATGGTGGTTTCCGCCACCCGGATGATCGCCGACAACATGCGCGCCGGCCAGCTGGTGATCCTCGAGAGCACGACTTATCCCGGCACGACGGACGAGTTGATTCTCCCGATGTTGTCGGAGAAGGGTCTCAAGGTCGGGACCGACTTCTTCCTCGCGTTCTCGCCCGAGCGCGTCGATCCAGGCAACCCGAAGTTCCACACCCACAACACGCCCAAGGTCATCGGCGGGATGACGCCTGCGTGCGGCGACGCCGCCAAGACGCTCTATTCCAAGGCCATCGAGACGATCTTCGTCGTCTCCTCTCCTCGTGCCGCGGAGATGGTGAAGCTCCTCGAAAACACATTCCGGAGCGTCAATATCGGCCTGGTCAACGAAGTCGCGCTGATGTGCCGGCGCCTCGACGTCAGCGTCTGGGAAGTGATCGACGCCGCGGCCACCAAGCCTTTCGGCTTCATGCCGTTTTATCCCGGTCCCGGCCTCGGCGGCCACTGCATCCCGATCGATCCGCTGTATCTCTCGTGGAAGCTCAAGACCCTCAACTACCGGGCCCGCTTCATCGAACTCGCGAGCGAGATCAATGCCGGCATGCCCGAATACGTGGTCCAGCGGCTCGCCGAAGCTCTGAACGACCGGGAGCGGAGCCTGCGGGGAAGCCGCGTCCATGTCCTGGGCGCCGCCTACAAGAGAGATATCGAGGACGTCCGCGAGTCTCCTGCGGTCGATTTCATCAAGATCCTCCAGTCCAAGGGCGCCAAGGTCACGTACACCGACTCATGGGTGCCGAGCCTCGAGCACGAAGGCATCGATCTCAAGTCGATCGACGCCGTTCCCGCGGTCGAGACCGCCGATGCCGTCGTCATCATCACCGACCACTCGAACGTCCCGTACGCCGATCTCGTCAAACGGTCCAAGCTCGTGCTCGATGCGCGCAACGCCACCCGCGGGCTCGAGGCGCCCAATCTCGTCAGGCTCTAGGCCGGATCGCCCGCCGCTTTTTCGTCCAGATGACGCGGCCCTGAGATACGACGTTGAATCTTCCGAACGCGCTCACCGCCTTTCGCATCTTCCTGGTGCCCTGGCTGGTGGTGCTGCTCCTGACGCGCACCGAATGGGGTTGGTTCCTCGGCATCGTCGTCTTCACCCTGGCCGTGATCACCGACTACTTCGACGGGTGGTTCGCCCGCCGCCGGAACCAGCAGACCAAGCTCGGGGCCATGCTCGACCCGCTGGCCGACAAACTCCTTCTCTCGGGCGCATTCATTTCCCTGATCGAGATGGAAATGGCCCCGGCCTGGATCGTGGCCATCATCATCGGCCGGGAGTTCGCGGTGACGTGGCTGCGAAGCGAGGCTTTGGGCCGCGGCATCGTGATGTCCGCATCGTCGGCGGGGAAGGCGAAGACGGTCTCTCAGATCGTGTCGATCTACGTGATGCTGCTGGCCCTGCGGATTCCGGCCTTCCAGATCCTGGTGGGTCCGTCGCTCTTCGTGGCCCTGGGCCTGACCCTCTACTCGGGTTTCGACTATTTCCGACGCTTCTCCCGGGGCGGCGCGAAGAGCTGAGGGCATAAAAAAAGGAGCGGGGGAAACCCGCTCCTTTTTGCGGCCCCTTCGGGGCTGCTGCTACGGCTGAATCAGGATGCGATCGCCGATGTTGATCTCTTCGCGCGCGTAGATCACGCGGGCGACCGAGAAGTTCTCGCGCACCGCGAGAACCACCGCCGCGCCGAGCGCCCGCTTGGTGACGCTGTCGTTCGGGTCGCCCTGCCGGTAGACCGTGATGACGCGACCCACCGAGAGACCAGCCCCTGTGCCCATGTCCACGCCCACGGAGAAACCGGTGGCCGAAGAAACCGCGTCGTCATCGATATCGACGAGGTAGCCCGCGGGGGAACCCTCGAGGGAGAGGTTTCCGCCTTCGACCACCACGCGGCGTTTCACCAGCGGCGATTCCACCTCGGTGATGGGGCGGAGATAGTCGCCGATGAGGATCTCGCGGCCGGCCGCCTCGACGACGGCGCGGGCGCTTCCTTCCGCGACGAGCACGATGCGCGCGATTCCCGTGGTGTCGATCCGGTAGCCCACCTTCTTGCCCGTCACAGGATGCTTGATCGTGCGGGACCGGCCATGAATGGTGTAGAGATCACCGGCCTTGAACCCGGCATTGGCGCACCGGTCGAGATACATGTAGGCACTCGTGGTGGCGCTGTCGGGTTCCAAGATGGTCCCGTTTGTCGGTTCCAAGCCC
>CAZBTT010000367.1:0-5350 GCA_964494295.1 uncultured Acidobacteriota bacterium | reverse complement strand
GGGGACCAGCCCGGAGGTGCTCGGGCCGTTTGTAGACACCGTGGGAGATGTAGTTCAAGACATCGAGACGCGTGATGCCCTGCGACGCGAGGGCTTCAGCCGCAAACGACTTCGGCTGCTGCATCAAGGCGGCGAGAGCGTCGCCCACGTCGGCCTCGTTCTTCCCGGCGCTCTGGACGTTAAGGACGGCGGATTGAAGCAGGCGGCGGAAACCAATGGTCTGTTGCGGGGCCTTGCGGGAGCCGTCGGGAACACGGTCGATCTGCTCCTCGACGTAGACCGTCAATCCCTTGATCAGCTGATCGACATCGACGCCGGACCCATGGAGGATCCTTCGGCCCACGGGATCATGGGCGATCGCGAGCAGGACGTGCTCGGTGGTGAGGTGGGCGTGGCGTCGATCCTGGGCTCCTTGCGCTGCGATCACAAGGATCCGTTCGAGAGCGGGGGTGAACATGACGGCCCAATGTTGCAACACCCGGGCCTGCGGACGCTAGGAGGAAAGTCGCTATGCCTTTCGCCAGAGCATGAAGGCGGCGAGGACGGCCAGCCCGAGAACACTCCGCCACTCGTGATTGGCAAGCAGCCGACTCATCTGAAACTTCGATTCCCGGGGCCCGCCGGGGGTGAGGCGGGGGAAGAAGAGCGGCACGTGTTTCGCCCAGTCATGGTACGGGTCGGGAAACTTCGCGCGGAGGAAGGTCGCCTCCTCGCGGACGATAACCGGATAAAAGACAACGAGATACAGGAGGCCGACGACCAGCGAGATCGGGTGCCGGGCCGCGACCAGAAGTCCAATGGCCATCAAGACGCTGCCCACGTAGAGGGGATTGCGAGTGTGAGCGTAGGGTCCGCCGGTGGCGAGCCGGTGGGTCTTCTCGATGTGGCCGGAAGCCCAGATCCGGATCAGTTCGCCCAGGACCGCGAGCACGCCGCCGCGAATGAGCGAAGCGGTGGTGGGCTCGGAGAAGAAGAGCGCGAGGGCGCCCGCGGTGTAGCCGGCCCGGACCCGGACTCTCGAAAGACTCAAGCCGCGTTCCGGTCGGCCGACGAGGCGAGGCGTCGCACCGCCGCTTCCACGATCGTGGTCGGCAGGATCTTCCGCATGATGTCGTGATGGGTGTCGCAGCTGCGCTTGTGACACGGGGCGCACGCGGGGACCTTGCGCACCACCTCGTCGTCCGCGGACCAGGGGCCATTGCGAGCAGGATCGGTCGGGCCAAAAACCGCGACCAGCGGCGCTCCCATGGCGCCCGCGATGTGGAGAGGTCCGGTGTCCGCGCCGAGGAAGAGGCGCGATTCGCGGGCGAGGGCCGCGAGTTCGAGCACGGATGTCTCGGGCGCGCGTTTCGCGGTTCCGCCTGAAGACTGAACCACTGCGTCCGCCAGCTCCTCCTCGCCTGGTCCCCACAGAACCACAGGCGCGAGTTGCAGGGCGGAAAGACCCTGCGCCACCTCGCCCCAGGACTCGGGGGGGTAGAGCTTGTTCTCCCAGCCTCCGCCCGGAGAAATCAGCGCGAGAGGATTTCCAATCGACTCCCGGTACGCCGCGGCCATCGCGACTGCGTCCTCGGGAAGAACGAAGGGAAAGTCGCGCGTTCCGCGGTCATCTATCCCGAGACCCACGAGCAGCGCGTGGTGCTGGTCGATGACGTGAACATCCTCGGGCAGACATTCGACGGTTTCCGTCAACATCACGCTCGATGAAGCCTCGCGGCGGTGATCCGCCATCCAGCCGATCCGCCGCGGCGCGCCCGACAGCCAGGTCCAGAAAGCCGACTTCCACAAGCCCTGGGCGTCGATCGCAACTTCGGGGTTGAAATCGCGCAGCGTCCTCGCGAGTCGAAACCGGTCGTTCCAGTCGTAAGCGGAGGCCTTGGGCAGGACGAAGGTCTGGCTCAGTCCCTTGATCGAGGCCACCAGCGGCGAGGCCGGCGGCTCGACCGCCCACGCGACTTCATGCCCGGCTTCGATGAGCGAGGCCACCATGGGCGTGGTGTGAACGACGTCGCCGATGGACGACAAGCGGACAACCAGAATTCTCACAATGAGGGGCTAAATCTATCGCGCCTGAAGCCTGGCGAGGAGCGTGCTCGTATTGTGGTCTTTGGGATCGCCCACGATCGCGACCCGCCCGCCGTAACTCTTCACGGTCTCCCGTTCCGGCACCGTCTCGGGGGTGTAGTCGGTTCCCTTGCAGTGGACATCGGGCTTGAGGGCGAGGAGGAGGTTGTCCACGGTGTCTTCGTGGAAGATCACCACCCAGTCCACCGAGTGAAGCGCCGCCACCAGCAGGGCTCGATCTTCTTCGTTCTGGAGCGGGCGGTTCGGGCCCTTGAGCTTTTTCACCGAGGCATCGGCGTTGATGCCCACGATCAGCAGGTCCCCCTCGGCACGTGCGCCCTGGAGATACCGGGTGTGGCCGACGTGGAGCAGATCGAAGCAGCCGTTCGCGAAGGCGATGGTCTTTTTCTCCCGCCGAGCCTCCTCGCACACTTCCTTGAGGGCATCGAGGGTCGTCACCTTCGAAGCGGCGCGGCGAAAGGGAGCGCTCATGCGAAGTCGGACCCGCGGATCGCCCGGCGCAGTTCGCTCGCCGAAACTGTCGCGGTGCCCCGCTTCATCACCACGAGACCGCCCGCGATGTTCGCGAGGTGAGCGGCTTCAAAAGCCGAAGCGCCGGCAGCGAGCGCCAGGGTGAACGTGGCGATGACGGTGTCGCCCGCGCCGGTGACGTCGGCCACCTCGTCGCTGCCGAACACGGGAATGTGGCGGGGCTTCTCGCCCGCTTCGAAGAGCGACATGCCGTCGCTGCCGCGAGTGACCAGGACCGCGGGTGTCTTGAGCCGGGCCTGCAGCGCGCGGCCGGCCCGCTCGAGCTTCTTCATGTCGTGGCCGATCGCGACCCCGAGAGCCTCCTCGACCTCGGGTTCGTTCGGCGTCACCGCGGTGACGCCCGCGAGCCCCAGGAGAGCGTGCCGCGAATCGGCGGTGAGTGGAGCCTTGTGCCGTCGCGCGAACGCGGTCGACAGCTTCAAGACTTCCTCGCTGACGAGGCCCAGACCGTAGTCGCTCACCAGGACACCCTCTACGGGCCCGATGCGCGAGAGCGCCTTGCGCACGTGGCCTTCGCTCCAGCGGCGAGACGTCTCTGAGAGCGGCTTCGTGCGGTCCATCCGGACGATCTGCTGCCGGGTGGAGTGGAAGCCTCCGCCAAGGATGCGCGTCTTGAGGGGCGTGCCGTAGCCCGTGGCGCGGCCCACGCCCACGGTCTTGATCCGCTTTCGCTTGAGAAGCCCGACCAGAGCGCGGCCCGTCGCGTCGTTTCCAACAAAACCCACGGGGAAGGGCTCGCCGCCCAGTGTCTTGATGTTGTGAACGGCGTTGGCGCCGCCTCCGAGGCGAAGGTCGGAGCCTTCGAACTGAAGAATCAGAACCGGCGCTTCGCGGGAGATGCGTTCGACGCGGCCGTTCAGGAACTCATCGATCACGAGGTCGGCGACCACGGCGATGCGCCGGCCCTGGAACGCGCCGACAACTTCGAGCAGGCGGCTTCGGCTGGGCTTCATCAGTGGGACTCGATGATCTGAAGTGCGGCGTCGAGGGCGTTCTCGGCCACAAGGTCGGGCTGGCGCTTCCAGCCGGACATCCAGTACTGGATCTCTCCAAGTCCGTAGCCGGTTTTCACGAGGCAGGCGCGTGCGCCCACGTTCCAGGCGAGTTCGAGGTCGCCGTGGCGATCCCCCACGACCCAGGATTTCGACAGATCGATGTCGAGGTCCTTGGCCGCTCGGTGGAGCATGCCCGGTTTGGGCTTGCGGCAGTCGCAATCCTGACGGTACGGAGGCGCGCCGGCCGAGGGGTGGTGGGGACAGTAGTAGATACCGTCGATCCGGGCTCCCGATGATTCGGCGCGATCCTTCAAGACGCCGTTCACCTCAGCGATGAGGGACTCGGGAAAGTAGCCCCGCGCCACGCCCGCCTGGTTCGTGACCACGACGGCGAGGCGGTTCCCCGCGTTCACCGCGCGGATCGCGTCGACCGCGAAAGCGAAGGGCGCGAAGCGCGTCACATGATTCACGTAGCCGATCTCGTGCGACAACGTCCCGTCGCGATCGAAGAAGACGGCGGCACGGCTCATGAAAGCACCTCGCGGATCAGGGCGTCGACCACGGTCCGCGGAGCCACCGAGGTCATACAACGGTGATCGATGGGACAGGTCACGTGACGGCAGGGCGAACACTCGGCCACGCCGCGGACAAACGTGGCGCGCGGCCCCACCGGGTGAGTCTCGTCGGCATTCGTGGGCCCGAAGACACCGACAGTCGGAACGCCGAGAGCGGCGCCCAGATGCATCGCGCCCGAGTCGTTCGCGATGAGGGCTTGAAGTGAGGAAACCACGCCGGCGAAGGCGCGCAGATCGGTTCGCCCGCACAGATTCAGGACCGGAGTCTTCATCGCCGCCCCGACTTCCGCCGCGGCGCCCGCATCCGCAGTGGAGCCCAGGAGCACGGCTTTGGCGCCCAGTTCAGAGGCGATCCGATCGGCGGCCTCGGCGAAACGAGCCGGCGGCCACTGCTTGGCAGAGCCCTTGGCCGCTCCCGGTGCGACTCCGAAAAAACTCCCGGCGCCAAGCAGGCCACGGCCCGTTTCGATCCACGCGGGGGGCGGGCTCAGGGACGTGTCGAGGGCGTCGCTCGTGGGGACACCCATGGCGGCAAGCATCGCCCGATAGTAATGCACCTGCGAACGTCCCCGGACATCCCGCGGCACCGTCGCGCATCGGGTCAGCGTCGCCCCGCGACCCTCGGTCGAATAGCCCCAGCGCTCCGGAACGCCGCCCACGGTCGCGGCCAGGGCGGTGCCGATGGAGTTGGTCAGGAGAATCGCGAGGTCGAAGCCCCGCCCCATGGCCCGCGCCTCCGCGAAAAGGCTCTTCGCGACCAGAACGCCGTCGATCTCGGGGACCGCTTCATACAAGGCGGCGACCGAGGGACGCGCCAGCACGTGAATCCGAGCACCCGGGTTCGCTCGACGGATGTCGCGGACGGCGGGGAGAGAGAGGACGACGTCGCCCAGCCAATTCGGCGCGCGTATAACGATTCGCTTTTGACGGGGCTCGCTCACGCCGTAGCCCCTGGGGCGCTTCTCTTGGTGTGCCAGCGCCGGTGCATCCAGAGCCACTGGTCCGGGTTCGCGCGGATCCAGCCTTCGGTGGTGTTCATCATGGCCTGGGTGAGATTGTGAACCGCCTCGTCCCCGGTTCCGAATGTGGACGGGTCGATCGGCCGATCGTAGAGCACGCGGTAGCGCAGATCCGCGGTCATCCCCGCACGGGCGGGAAGGACCA